>JAISEK010000067.1 GCA_031264145.1 Deltaproteobacteria bacterium | reverse complement strand
GAGACGGGGCTGCCGATTTATTTCCGGTACTGCCCCGGCAATGTCATCGACGTGTCGACGCTCATCCGCACGATTTTGGAGTTGAAGGAGATCGGGGTCAACACGAAATTCGCCATCATTGATGCCGGGTACTTCGACCATGACAACATCGCGGAGCTGTATCGGCACAAAGTGTCCTTCATGTGCGGACTGAAGGGAAACCTGAAGCTATATCGCGGTTTGATTGCGCGGTATCTGCACGACATCGAAAAGAAGGAGAACTTCGTCAGCTACAACCAGCGCTACGCCTACATCAAGCGGGTGCCGTGCGAGTTAATCCCTGGACAAGGGGCCTACGCCTACGTTGGGCTGGACATCGACCGCAAAGTCTCAGAGTCAAGAAAGCTGTTCAGGCGGGCAAAAGGAGAGAAATTGAGCGACGGGGCAGTCTTCGACCGGATGTCCGCGCAGGGAGCGTTCGTGCTCGTGTCTTCCAGGGCAATCGCCAAGGACAAAATCCTTCCCACATATTACATGCGCCAACAAATTGAGCAGATTTTCGATATTGGCAAGAACTACGCGGATATGCTTCCACTGCGCGTCCAAAATGAGGATACTTTCAGGGGACATCTTTTCATGACGTTTGTCGCCAGCGTGGTAGTCAAAAAACTACAGGACAAACTCAGGGACACGCCTTACAACCCTATCGCGATGTTTTTGAATCTGCGCAACCAGAAGTGCAAGGTCTATGAGAGCCGGGTAATACCGCAGGAGGCTTTCAAAACAGCCAACGACGTTTACAAGCTCTTTAAAATTACTTGCCCAGTCGATATTCCCAGGCCATAAATTTTGGTAGGGAAATTAGCGGGAACAACAGATTACGGGCTGCTAGTACCTTGTTTTTCTTGATTTGTCTGGTGGAGACACCTCGGGCTAAACTGTCTGTCCATAAGTAAATTGAGCCAATTTTGCCCGACATTCCAAAGAAAAACAAGGCACTATGTTTCACGACCTCCCCGAATATGGCCGAAGTGTCCATGTCGGAAATCATGGGCCCAGTGGAGACGACCGACGCGGAGAGGGCCCTGGACAGGCTGAGACTCGAAGCCTGTCCTGAACATGACCCCAGAAATCTACCGCTGTCGAAAAAGCTGGCCGACGTATATTGAGGGGAAAAATGAAGCTGATGAAAAATTTATGTGCTGGATTAATGGACTTGGATAACCGGGGCGGGATAGGCCGACAAAGCGGCGTCGGTGGTCAATAAACTGAGGCCTTCGGTCTTGGCCTGGGCCAATAGCAAACGATCGAAGGGGTCTTTGCGCAGCAAGGGCAAATCGCCTACAGCGGTGGCGTGAAGGCCGGTTATGGCTATTTCGCGAAAATCGCCGCCCAGCAGTCGATGCCGCAAGATTCGGGAGTCAACTTGGAAGTCAGAACGGTTGAGACTGTTTATAATTGTCACTTCCCACAGACTCGCCGGGCTGAAAAAAATATCATTGCCACTATCGGTAAGCAATTGCCGTGCCTTTTCTGATAAAAGCTCGGAACTGGCCACCGCCCATAACAATATTTGTGTATCAAGCAGAATCTGCATAAGGCTATTCCTGTCCCTCGAACATAGCCGTGATTTCCGCCCTACCGACAGCTTTAACATCATCGGGGAAAACGCATTGGCCGCACATAATATCAAGACGCCTTTATTTTTTCGGTTCACCATATGGCAAAACCTTGACTAAAGGCTTGTCGTCATCGGCAATGATAAAGCCTTCACCGTCCCGGGCTTGCTTGATTAATTCCAAAAAGCGTTCCTGGTCTTCATTTACGTTGATCGCCAGCATGGGCGGCCCTCCTTCTTCCTTATGGGATATATTATATATCGGCCGGGCTGTCTAATCTAAGCCGTCCCCGGCCCAGGGCAAAAGCGGGATCACGGTACCCTGGTGCCTCTCGATCCCGCCTCGGTCCCATGTCCCATCCCGGCGCGAAGGTTTCCGCCCCCTGTCTCGGCCCTGTTCCCCTGGGGTCCCTCCTGGAAAAGGGCCTTGGCCTCATCATGCGGCGAGTGCCGGTTGCCCTTCAGGCGGAGCAGGCAATTGGCCCCCAGACCGCGGATCACGTAGACGGTGGCTCTCCTGCGGCCCATGGCACCCATGGTTATGGTCTTGCCTTTCAAGGGGGCAGCGGCCGTTGGTTTCCTTGATGAGCTGCGGCGCAACGAGGATGTCGTTGGTTTTCCCTGCCGGCCATCTTCTGGGCCAGGACGATGGGATCAATCGTGGCGTTGACGATATGGATGCGCGATTTGGAGTCGCCGCGAAGGAAGGATGGCACCCCTGGGCTCTTGCCGTCGATGGATATGGTTTATCTGTTCATTTTTATTTGGCCTTCCCCGCCTCCTGTCCTGTGGCCGTCTGATGAAGTCCGGGGGCATCTCCCGGAGAGTCCTTGTGAATGTCTCGACATCGACCCAGTGCGCGAGCGTCCTGGCCAAAGTGTCCACCGATGGCACGTCCATGATTTCCGGGAAGAATTCCTTGGACATGTCGAGACTGTCCTGGCAGAATCACTGGACTTCAAACCAGGTCTAGGCACCGGACGTGACGGCCAGGACAAGCATGGTCAGGATCGACGCCAGACTGTGCTTTGATCGGCCTACTCCTGCCATCCGAAACCATGCCCCCATCTTCATCTTCCACCCGAATATGCCCATTCCAGATGACAGATCAGAAATATAACTTGCCGCCGTCCAGCCAGCCATTGGGCTTGTTTTTGTCCTTTCTTTTTTGTAGCATAGGCCACCAACCTGGGACAACTGGCCGAATCGGCCATTTACCCGTTTTTCTCCTTGCAGATGGCCTTCCGGCCCGTCAAGGGCCTGCCCTGGCCGTCCTGGCGACCGCCACCAGTGACTGGGCATGTTCCCTCGCCCCCAGCGGCGACGCTCCCCTTTCGGGGTCCCCTCAACTTAGACCGCTCCCAAGGTATTGCGATGTCCGACAACATTATCGAGGTTTTGAAGGACCTTTACGAGACCCTTACGCCGACCCTGCAGCGGCTGGCCTCCTACATAATCGACAACCACAAGGAGGCGGCCTTCCTGAACGCCATGACCCTGGCCAAGTCGGCCGGGGTGAGCGAGGCCTCCATAACCCGCCTGACCTACGCCCTGAAGATGAAGGGCTTCTCGGAACTGCGCCAGTCGCTGCAGGAATACGCCAGGAACATGATCTCGCTCCCGAAATACGACTACAAGAACGTCAACGGCTTCATCCTCAACGAGGTGGCCAACATGGAGAAGAGCATCATCGACGAGATGGTCGAGACCATCTCGGAGGATGACTTCAACAGGGCCGTGGACACATTGTACAAGGCCAAGTCAATCAACGTCGTCGCCACGCACTACAACTACGTGTCGGGCCTCTACGCCTCCTATTTCATGAGGTCCATCAGGCCCCAGATAAACCTCATCAGCGCGCTCGACATCTCCATCTTCACCTCGTCCCTCTCCAGCAGCCCCAGCGATGTCGTCCTGGCCGTCAGCACGGCCAGATACCCAACCGACACCCAGAAGATAGTCAAGATCTTCAAGTCCCAGGGCCTCAAGATCATCTCGGTCACGGACTCAAAGGTCTCGCCGCTCATCCCGCTGTCGGACATCGCCCTGATCGTGCCCATGAAATTCATCTCCTACATCGATCCCCTGAGCGGCATCATGGTCCTTCTGCACTCACTGATAAATGCCCTATATATCCAAAATGCAAGCCATTCTAAGCAAATGCTCATTAAATACGACGAATTCATAAAAGACAATGACATAAACCTGGACAACAGCAAATCAATCACCGACATCTGAGCCCATCGAGCCCCCGCCACCGAGGCCAAAACCTCCCCCCCTAGATCCTCTGTATGCCCACCGTCTTGAGGTGCCTGTTCCTCAGGACATCGGCCAGCTTCCTGACCACGTCGCGCCTGAGGTCCATGTCCAGCGCCCTGGATGGGTCGAAGTTGGCCAGGTTGACCCCGGTCCCCTCCATGACGTGGATGACGTCGTGCCCGGCCAGGAACCGGGCCAGGGAGCCGGCCGGATCGGCCTGGCCGAGGTCATCGGCCTCAAGGTACTTCAGCGCCCTCGACATGGTCAAGAGCCCCTCGGTTACCAGATCCACCCCGTCCATGAAGCTCATGGGCGGGAGCCCGCCCGGCGACGGGCCCTGATCCACCCTCAGGTCCCGTCCCAGCTCCCTGGCCACCAGGCTGGCCGTGGTACCGCCGCAGATGGCCTTGCGCCCGGGGTATTTGCTGAAGCTCTCCACGTAGTATGAGTCGCGGCTCTTCTCGAAGGGCGGCCCGGTGAAGAGGACGCAGCGCCTGGGCGTCCTGAAGTGGACGACCACGGCCGAGACGTCGTCCACCGGCTTGTGGCCCGGCGACAGCTTGATGGCCTGGCCGACTATCTCCCTGGCTAGCATGGACCCGTCTATGGAGTAGTGCCTGTCCAGCCTGGCCCTCAGGAAATCCTCCAGGCCCTGGCGGCCCAGGCCCAGGCAGGACGGGCCTGGCAGCCCCAGGCCGGCCTGGGTCACCCCGTCGGAGCAAAAGACCAGCCTGTCGCCGTGCCTGACCTGGAAATGGTACTGCTTCATCAGCCGATCGGGAAAGAGGCGCGACTCCACCAGCCGGTAGGGGGCCTCCAGGGCCCTGTCGCCACGGAACCAGAGGAAGTCCGGGTTGCCCTCCTCGACCACCCTCGCGTTGCCCTCGTCATCGCAGTCGACCATGGAAAAGGTCGCGTAGCTTATGCCCCTGACCCGGCAGACCGGCAGTGAGTTCATGACTATCTCGGCCGCCTTGCGGACATCCATCTCCACCTTCATGAACCCCAGGAGCATGGTGGCCGTCATCCTGGCCATGATGGAGGCCTTGACCCCGCTGCCCAGCCCGTCGGAGAGGACCGCCAGGACCCGGCCCTCGTCATTGAGCCGGCTGGAGAGGAAATAGTCGCCGAAGGTGTTCTGGCCGTGCTTCTTTTCCTGGCAGGCGCTCACGTCGACGAACATCAGCCTGCCTCCCCCCGCCCATCGGCCGGCTCGTCGTCGTGGTCAGCCACCCCGAACAGGCTCTCGTCGTAGTCGTCGACGATGGTCGACAGGATGGTCTCGGTCTCGACCATGTGCTCGCCCAAAAGGCAGGCGATCTCCTGGACGGTGGCGATGTTCTTGTCCAGCACCTCCCTGACCTTCCTGGCCAGCGGGACCCTGGCGTTCCTGAAGGAGGTGACGTCGGTCACGATGGCCCCGACCAGGCTGTACTTCTCCACGCTGAAGACGTAGACGTTATAGATCCCCTTCTTGTATCGGAAGTGTTCCTTCTGTATGTCGACGCCAGTCCTCAGGACCTTCCTCATCAGGCCCGAGAACTCGATGAAGTCGCCCACCGGCAGCCCCTCCAGGTCTTCCAGCCGGCCCAGGAAGCGGCTGGTCTCCCCCCCGGCGAACATGCCCGCGAAGGCCTCGTTGGCCTCCAGGATGTTGAGTTCCTGGTCGACCATCACCAGGGCCGAGGGCATGGCCCTGACCATGGCCGAGGCCTTGTGGGCTGCCTGGCGGCGCATGTTGGAGACGCACATCCTGGCCTCGGCCTGGCCCTCTAGGATGGCCACGGCCAGATCCCGGCAGGAAGGGTAGCCGCAGCCCGAACAGTTTTTCTCGTCCTCGGGTAGATGCTTGCCCAGGGAGGCCAACATGGCCTGGATGGCCTCCAGGCCGTGGGCGGACCGGGCGGGCAGGGGGATTGGCGCGTAGACCATGGGGACCACCGTCACCTGGGCCCCAGTGTCGACCCGCTCCCGGCCCTGGACGTGTCGAAGGAGATCGGAGACGGCCAGGATCTCCGAGCGGTCGGACGAGGAGGCCGGGCCCATGACGCAGCCTCCCGGGCAGGCCAGGGCCTCGACGAAGATCGCGTTTTTCTGGGGCTCCTGACCGAGCCGGTCGAGGGCCGCTGAAAAGTTGTCCAGGGAGGCTATGGCCACCAGGCTGGCCTGGGAAACTAGCCCGGTCCGCCTCAGTCCCTCGAGCATGCCGCCGCTGAGGGAATACAGGGCCCCCTCGTGGGATCTAGAGGGCGAGAAGGCCGAGTCCTCGTCGATGGGCTGGACGCCGGCGTCGAACTGGCCGTCCCGCAGCCATCTCTTCATTTCCCCGAAGGTCAGGGCGACGGCCAGAAGGTCGGGATGCCTGTCGGCCTCGGCCTTCTTGGCCGCGCAGGGCCCGACGAAGACCACCCTGATCTCCTCGCCGTAATGTTCCTTTAGAAGCCTCGCGTGGGTCAAGGCCGGGGAAGCCACCGGCATCAGGCGCCCGGCGAACTCGGGGCGATATTTGAGGACATAGTCCACGATGACCGGGCAGGCGGTGGAGATGTGGAGCCCCTCCCTGGCCTGGGCCAGCCGGCGGGCCATGGCCATGGTGACCTGCTCGGCCCCCAGGGCGGTCTCGCCGACGATGCCCACGCCCAGGGCCTTGAGGGCGGCCACCAGCCTGGCCCGGTTGAAGCCGGTGGCCCCCCTCCAGCTGGGGGCAAGGGAGACGGCCACCATCTCCCCCTTGGCCACCAGATCCCTGGCCACGTCCAGATCGTCCCTGATTCTCTTGGCCCGGCTGGGACAGGCCGCCAGGCACTGGCCACACTGCAGGCAGCGCTCCTCCAGGATGGAGGCCCGGCCATTTTGGAAGGTGATGGCCTTGACAGCGCAGCTGCGAAGGCACTTGTAGCAGTCCTGGCAGGCATTGGCCAGGGTATAGACCGGTTTTTGCTTTGCCATCTCCAGTGCCCCCCGTCCCGTCCTGGCCCCTGGCCGGAGCCCAAGGTGACCCTGCTTGCGTCTTGGCGCGGATATTCGACAATGATGGCGGCCGTGAGACATGCGAAATCCGGCCAGGCCAATATAATGGCCCGCCGGCCCATGGCGCCGAAACCCCAGCCGAGGGGGTCGCCATTCGCTGACTGCGCCGCAGGATACGGCCTAGCGGACCGCTAGGATCACCTGGGAGGCCTTGAACAGGGCCAACGCTTCCTGCCCCTCCAGGAGGGCCAGGTCGTCCAGGCTGGCGTTGGTTATGATGGACGCGACCTGGAGTCCGCCCTGGCCCTCCAGGACCACCTCGCTGTTGACCGCCCCGCGGCAAATGGCCTTGACCTTCCCCCTGATCTGGTTGCGGGCGCTGGTTTTGAGCGAGGTATCGGCCGAGATGATGACCCAGGAGGCCTTTACCAGGGCCAGGGCCTCGCTCCCGAGGCCAAGATCCAGGGCCGCGACGCTGGCGTTGGTGACGATGGCGGCCAGACTGGCCAGCCCACCAATGTCCAGGACCACCTCGGTGTTGACGGGCCCTTTGGCAAGGGAAACTACATGGCCCGAGAACTGGTTTCTGGCCGAGCTTAAGGTGAGCCTATGATTTTCCATATGAATTTCCCTTTTTGGCTGACACCAAAATACGTGTCAAGCCATATATTGGATATATGCAATAATATATTTATAGCACTTTATTCAAAAACAAAACTATATTTGGCATATATTTACTTGTTTGTATAGTCAACGATAAATGATAGACAAACCCGGTGGCAACCATGGCCCCCTCACGGAACTCGCGAAAGCAGCTTTAGCCGGCCAGTTGAGTATTCCAGGCAAAAAATATGGCCCAGAAACCTAGACACCCCTATCAGCCGCCAAGCGGGTCTTCCCCCCTAACTTCCCGGCGGACATACTTGACCATGGCCACAACGTCCCCCCATGGATTTGAGGCAAGACGCCCGGCCTAGCCGGCAAAAGAGATCCGAAGGGTATTTCAGGCCAGCCATGGCACCATTCTTGACAATGGTGCCTCCACTTTCCCCAAGAAAGAAAACATCGTCGTCATCCTTGACTCCTAACTTCTTCTGAATATCTATCTGTATGGTGATTTGGTCCTCACCGGCTTTATTTCCACGTGCCATTCTCACGCTTCCACCCTGATAATGCCCCAATCTATAGGCAAAACAGTTTACCTCGATATCCGCATTTTGGCAAACCCCGGGGATGGACGCCGGCACCTGGCCGAGACGCGTTTTACCCAGAATGCGCCCGAACCGCCGCTCCTGGCCCACGGTAAAACCGACTGTCAGGACCTGTCCGCTTTTTTCGGCGATCCCCGCGTGGCTCTTCCGATAAGCCGGCCCAAGGCGGCCTTCGGTATCCGGGGCAAAAAAGCGTCCAGCCGGGACCGGCGCCCGATCCACGGTCCTGGCAATGCCCTGGCAGCCAAATTTCGGAACATATCCCTTGACTCAACCATGTCCCCCTTGATGGCCGCAAGGACTCCATTTTGGACTCCTCGGATATTGCGTTCCTGTTAAAATGTCGCCAATTTATCCAACCTTGTCCTTTCCATGATATCGGCCAGCCTTTCGGGCCTGCTATATTTATGTCAAGCTGAAAAAAATCCACTTTGATTTGACGTTGGAACGGGTACATAATGGATCATTCGCTAACTTGTTTATTTTTCTCGCTATTTTTCCAGAGAAACCAGACCCGGCTCTGGTGGACAGGGCATGGTAGCCAGCCGATATGCGCTTGGGAGAATTCCGATAGAAACTGACGATGGATTGCCTCGTGGATGCGGCAATAAAGGCCACTTATCGTGTTTTTAACCAATAAATATCAACAAGATTTAACGACGGGGACCCAAAGCTGCTGTTGACTGTTTTTGCTCGACCCTGGGAGGTCCGTCTTCCCGTCCAAAAGAAAGCCACCGGGTCTTTTCAAACTTTGTCGGAATGGTTGGGTTTTTTGGGGTCATGCCGGCCATATATTAGTCTTATATATATATTAGTCATTGTTTTTATTGGATAAATTACAAGCAGGCCAATTTTTGCTCGTGTCGGGAATCTGTCTTTCGATGTCTGATTTTTAGGTATTTAATCAGTCTTGGGGTGGTTTACAATTTCATCATCGAAAAAAAATTTATTTTTTTCTTTTGAAGAAAATCAACCGATATAATTTGCCTGTGAGCTCTCGCCGAGGCCTGGGCCAGGGATAGCCAGCTGTCGATGCCAGGCGCCAGAAAACTTTTCCAGGGGGACAGCATGGCCTTCACAGGACGCTGGCACCGCCACTCGCGCCTGGGGGCACCGCCGGATCGGTCTGGACGATCCCGCCTGGAACGACACCAAACATGGGAGAATGGGGGAAAAAATGATTAGTTTGCCAGACAGAACGTCTCTCTCTCTCTCTCTCTCTCTCGGAGTCGCTACTGCTCATCTAACTTTCGCACAAATTTTCCTGCCATGGCCCACTTTATGGGCCATGAAATTGACTTTGGAGCCTAGCTTCGGATCGAAGGCGATCCGGGACTAGGCTTTTTAATTGTCGCCACCTTGGCCCTGGGGAAGAGCCCCGTCAAAGCCAGGGGCCCATCGCGACCTGCCCCGTTTCCGATCCATGAGCCAAGAGCGGTAACGTGGCCTGCCGGCGGATTGAGGCGGCCGGTTGTCTGGCATTTTAGGAGGTACCAATGGAAGTCTTGGGACAGGTGTGGGACTTCTTCGCCACATCCATGATGCGTGGCGGCATGTACTCGCTGATGGCGGTGGGTCTGGCCTTGGTCTTCGGGGTCATGAACATAGCCAACTTCGCCCATGGCGAGTTCTACATGCTGGGTGCCTTTTTCGGCTACTTCATCCTCTCGGCAACCAGCAAGCTTGGCCTGCCGGCCTTCCTGCCCCCGATCATCTGCATCGCCGGGGCCGGCCTCTGCGTCGCCCTGGTCGCGGGCATCATCGAGCGGACCAGCTTCAGGGCCCTTCGTAAGCGGAGCAAGGGCCAGTGGCTCATGAACACCTTCCTGTTGACCCTGGGCATCTCCATCATCCTCCAGAACGGGTCCAGGATCGTCTGGGGCGGAAGATACCGCGGCGTCACCAGGATGTGGAAGGGCGACTTCCTGAACTCCCTCCTGGACTACTCCCTGCCGCCTGATCGCCTGATCGCCTTCCTGATCGCCGTCCTGTCCATCGGCGGCTTCGTGTTGTTCCTGAACAAGACCACCACAGGAAGGGCCATCCGGGCCGTCAGCCAGGACGAGGTGGGGGCCAGCCTGGTGGGCATCAACCTCGGCTTCATCCACACCCTGGTCTTTTCCCTGTCGGGCCTTCTGGCCGGCATAGCCGGGGCCTCCCTCCTCTCGGTCACCCCGGCCTCGTCCTTCATGGGCACCATGCCCCTCTACAAGAGTTGGTTCGTGCTCATCCTTGTGGGAATGGGCAGCATCGGCGGGTCAATCGTGGGGGGCCTGATTCTGGGCTTCCTGGAGACCTTCGCCACCACCTACCTGAGCGTCTACCTGGGCAGCGGCTCCTCCGAATTCGTCTGCCTTGCGGTCATAATAACCATTCTCCTCATAAAGCCCAACGGCATCTTCGGCAAATCAGTCAAGAGCGCCGTCGAGTAAGGGGGACAGAGACATGAGTAGCCACGCCATGGAAAGCAACGACTTGACCAAGGCCACGGATCCGCCGGCCAATCCCCCTAGCATCCGGCCGCCGGTCAGGGGCGCCGCAGGGGATCCCGCGCTGGACTCCTATTCCAAGGCCATCGGCACCCTGGGCTTTAGCCCCATCGGCCTTTTGGCCACGCTGATGGGCCTGGTTTTTCTCTTGACCATGGTCAAGGACGAGTCCTGGGTAAGGATCCTTACCTCAGCCATCATGTACGGGGCCCTGGCCATGGCCTTCGACTTCACCTCGGGCTACATAGGCATAGTGAATTTCGGTTTCGCCGCCTTCATGGGCCTGGGGGCCTACGTGACTGGCTGCCTCAGCTTCCACCTCGGCTGGAGCCCCTGGGCCGGGTTGGTGCCGGCCACCCTCGCGGCCGCCATCCTGGGCCTCCTGCTCGGACTGATGACCATTCGCCTGGGCGGCATATTCGCCGCCTGCATGACCTGGTTCGTGGCCATGGCCATGCTGAGCGTCAGCTCCAACTGGGTCACCATGACCAGGGGGGCCACGGGCCTGTCTTTCCCCCTTCTCCTCAAATCGGCCGACAACTTCCCCTACCTGGTCATAATGGTCGCCCTAGCCCTGTTCAGCTACGTGGCCCTCAGTCTCCTGGTCCGCACCAAGGCGGGCCTGGCCTTCCAGGCCATCGGCCAGGACCAGGAGGCCGCGGCCATCAGCGGCATCGACTCCAACTACTACAAGGTCCTCAATTTCACGATCAGCTGCGCCTTCGCCGGCTTCATCGGCTGGTTCTACGCCCACTACGTCGGCGTCCTGACCCCCCCGGTCCTCCACACCAAGGCCACGGTGGAAATCATGGTCATCTCCTACATCGGCGGACGAGGCAGCCTGTGGGGAGGCCTTCTGGCGGCCCTGATCATCGTCCCGTCCATGGAATACGTCAAGTCAATCCAGGCCCTATCCGACATCATGGAGCTGCGGCTTCTCCTGTATGGTCTATTGATGATTTTGGTAATGATTTATTACCCCGGTGGCCTATCAGAACTTTTAAAAACTATTTTCAACAAATTAGGACTACACAAATGGATCTCAGCAGCTAAATAATAGCGAAGACCATTCCATAACCTAGTCCAATTACCTTTAAAGGAGAAAAAAATGAAAAAACTGACCATCATCCTAGCCCTGGCCGCCCTAGCCCTCTTCGGCGGCCAGGCCCTGGCCCAGGAGAAAGTCCTCAGGGTCGGCTCGCTTGGTCCCTTCACCGGTCCGGCCGCCAGGGTCGGCCAGGAATTCAAGGACTCCATCAACATGGTCCTGGAGGCCGTCGACTATAAGGTCGGCGACTACAAGATTGAGATTTTCTGGATTGACTCTGAGTCGGACGCCGAGAAGTCGGCCAGGGCCTACGAGCAGACCGTGGTCCGCGATAAGATAGACGTCGGCTTCGGCGGCTGGCACGCCTGGGTCTCCCTGTCGTGCATGGAAGTCACGGCCAAGTACAAGATCCCCCACTTCTTCGCCTTTGGGGCCGGCAGCGAGATCAACGACAAGTACAACTCCGACAAGGAAAAATACAAGTACTGGGTAGGCAAGGGCTGGCCAACCGCCTACAAGCTCTCCATCGGCTACGTGGACGCCCTGGAGGACGCCATAGCCAAGGGGATCTGGAAGCCAGCCGAGAAGAAGGCGTCCATCTTCGGCGTTGACAACGACTGGGGCCGCAACTTCGGCAATTCCTTGGGCCAGCAGCTCAAGGACGCCGGCTGGGAGGTCGTGAGCTACGACTGGGTCCAGCTGGGCGAGACCGACTTCATCCCCCTCATCAACAAGCTCAAGAACGCCAACGTCGCCCTGGTCGCCGGCACCATGAGCGACCCGCCCTCCGTCTCGGCCTTCACCAAGCAGACCAAGGAAGCCAGCCTGAAGAGCCTGGTCGTCTCCGATGGCCTGGGCTGGGTCGGCGAGTGGTACGAGCTGACCGGCGAGTACTCCGACTACATCCTGGACATGATACCCCAGTGGACCTCGCCCAAGAGCCAGGAGTTCAAAAAGGCCTTCACCGACAAGTACGGGTACGAGCCAGGCCCCTCGACCGGCGGCCTTTGCTACGACACGGCCACTTTCTTCCTCAAGGTCCTCCAGACAACCCTGGAGAAGTACGGCGAGCTGACGACGGAGACCATCACCAAGTGCGCCGAGGAACTCGTCATGACCGGCCAGCTGTCCCTGACCGAGGGCATCATGATGAAGGAATACAAGTACACCCCTGAGACTTTCCCGGATCTGGTCGTCGGCAACGACTTCTACATGTTCCCGGTCATCCAGTACATGGGCGGCGAGTCAATAATGATTTGGCCCCCCCACGTCAAGACCAAGGATCTCCAGATCCCCCCCTACGCCATGTAAGGTGCCTTTTCACAGGTATCCATCGTAGCGTGTCAATCATATAGAACATCCCCGTTTCGATCCCTCCTTCGATCAAGCCTGGGCCCCGGCACCGTCCGGGACCCAGGCCCTCCCTGAAGGGAAGCCCTGGGGGCGGCGATGAAAGGCAGGAGAACATGGCCAAGCAAGTACTGGTCACGGAGTCCGTATCCAAGCACTTTGGAGGCTTAAAGGCCGTGAACAACGTCTCCATCCATGTCGAGGACGGGGACATCTTTGGCCTCATCGGCCCCAACGGGGCCGGAAAGACCACCCTCCAGAACGTCATCGCCGGGACCTACGCCCCGACCTCGGGCCAGGTCTTCTACCACGGCCGCAACATAACCGGCCTAAAGGCGCACCAGATCTGCCATGCCGGCATCAACCGGACCTACCAGATAGTCCGCTCGTTTCCCCGCCTCTCGGCCCTGCAGAACGTGATGGTCGGGGGCATTTTCGGGGCCAGGCTGACGGAGGCCCAGGCCAGGGCAAAGGCCAAGGAACTCCTTGATTTCGTCGAGTTCCCGGCTGACCCGGCCACCCTGGCCATGAACCTGAACACCATGCAGCTGAAAAGAATCGAGATGGCAAAGGCCCTGGCCAGCGGCTGCAAGCTCCTCTTCCTCGACGAGGTGGCCGCCGGCCTTACCCCGGGCGAGCTTATGGACATCATAGTCCTCATTCGGCGCATCAGGGACAGCGGCATCACCATCCTGATCGTCGAGCACCTGATGAAACTAATCATGGAAGTATGCAACCGCATCGCGGTGCTCTGTTTCGGCGAGCTATTGGCCATGGACGTGCCCTCGGTGGTCACCAAGGACGAGCGGGTCCTTAAGGCCTACCTGGGGGACAGCCTCTTGGTCTGATCCCCCGGACGGGGCGCCGATTTGTCTCCCCCTCGCCTCACTGGTCACCCTGAACGGAGCGGAGAAGGACATGCTGAGAGTCGAAAACCTGGACGTCGCCTATGGCCACCTGCAGATCCTTAGACAGGTCAACATGAATATCAACAACGGCGAGATTGTGGCCATCCTTGGAGCCAACGGGGCCGGCAAGACGACCCTCCTCAAAAGCGTCATGGGCCTCCTCCCTCCCAAGGCCGGCAAGGTCTTCTACAGGGGCGAGGACGTGACCGGGCGCGCCCCCTTCGAGCTTTCACGGCTGGGCATAGCCTTCGTCCCCGAGGAGCGCAACATCTTCCAGGCCATGACGGTGGAGGACAACCTGCTCCTCGGTGCCTATTTCGTCAAGGACAAGGCCAAGATAAGGTCCAACCTCAAGGAAGTCTATGAGATGTTCCCCAGGCTGGAGGAAAGACGCAAGCAGCTGGCCGGGACCATGAGCGGCGGCGAGCGCCAGATGCTGGCCATCGGCCGGGGACTCATGAGCAAGCCCCACCTGATTATCCTGGACGAGCCCTCGATGGGCCTGTCGCCAACCAACGTCCTGATCGTCTTCCAGACCATCAAGACCCTGACCAGCCAGGAAGTGACCATAGTCATAGTTGAGCAGAATGTCGACGCCACACTGAACGTGGCCTCCAGGGCCTACGTCATGGAGCACGGGGCGGTGGTCATGGAGGGATCGAGCCAAGAATTGTCGCAAAACGATTATGTCAAGAAAATGTATCTGGGCCAGTCCTGACAAGGTGTTCCAGCCAATTCCCACAGGACTTTTCAGGCTAGACGGCAGAGTTAGGCGGTATCCGCTTTGCCCAGTCTAATCAACGGGTAAAATCGGTTTTTGCGAACAGCCGCAAATTACCTTTAGGACATCCCTATATTCCTTCAAAATCCCTCAAAACCTCCATCTTGCCTATTCATCGCCAGCTTCAGGCGGCACCCTATTTCAGCCATCGCCCCTTGGTCGTTAACCCGTTATCATCAAGAGCAGTTTACCGTTATCCTTCTGGTATCCGTTCACGGGCCGGACAATCGTGCCGTCCCAGTCCCACCCGTGGCGTCGCGAGCAGAGGCAATCATCCATGGCCGCCTGTGACGGTCATGCCGACCCACAGGGCGAGACTCTCCCCTGGACAGAAATCATGCCCGGAATTGCTTGAGAGCCATGAGGCTTTCAAGGCGGAAAACCCGCCATGGCTTGTTCTCTGTCCACTAAGATCTTTAATATGGCGATAATACAGCATTTTTTAAGTCTAGAAAATTGATAATACCCTCAAATAGAACTTTCCTAACCAGTTGGACTATACATCGGTTTTCCGAGGCCTTCCTCGTTTTTGTTTGGGCAGTTCGTCCGGTTTTGGCAGGATGCCCAAATCTTTTAGCATCTCTTCGTGAGACGGATTAATCTTAATGAGATCCCAGTTATCCCCGTCAAGCCTCACCTTTTTTGCCATTGTCAGTACGGACATGATTTTCTTATATGTGTATTTTTCAAGAATTTTAACCTTATCAAACCGTCTGATCAGCCTAAAAGTCAGCACAGTCGAGAGGAAGTCACAAAATTCGCTGCCCATCACGGAATAATCATCGTGGACGCGCGTCTCGTCGAACTCAAGGGCTGACTTGTAATACCGTGTCACGATCTCGATTTCCCATCGATTCTCATACGCCTTGTAGATGATCCCCGCCGGCAGGTCAAGATCACACTCCAACACCACTGTCCCGAATACCCGCTGTTTGCCCCGCAACTCGACAAAATCGAAGTTCCCTTTGTTTTTGGCGCACCGCAGCCAATCCTGCTCTTCCTTGGCGGCCCTGTGGGCGTCACGGTAAGAATACAGCCATTTGCCCTGTTTGGCGTGCTCTTTCTTGACGTAGGTGACGCCATCGTACCCGTCAAGGATATCAATGAAATCCAAAAGCCTTAAATCGTCTATCACCCTCGCATTTCTCTTGATCGGATTAAGATAGTGTAAATCCGGGTGATTTCGAAAATATTCACCCGCCGCGGAAGCCGGAAATCCTTTATCGGCGACGATCACGCCTTTCGTGACGCTGTTTTCCGATATAAACGCCTCGTAGGCAGCCAGGTCGAGCATGTTCCCCGGAAAGCATTTGGAACAAACAGGCTCCATCGACTCAAGGTCAAACGCGTACAATACCGAGATATCCCTCGTCCTTTTCGCACGAGCCTTCCTTGAGAAGTCCGATAAAGAATTGTCTTTTGACTCATCGGATTTCAACGTCCCGTCTATCAGGAGGTGATGACTCATGTCAACGGCGGCCGTCCGGTTCCTCATAAACGTGACGATACGGGAACAGGTTCTTCCAAGATCGTTCAGAAACTCACACACGGTGTTCTTTGATAAGGCGACACCTGGATAAATCTCTGACAAGAAGCTGGCGTCATAGGCACTTTTGAGCTCAAAATCTTTTATTCCAGGATCACAAACGCGCAGCGTCGATACGCAGTAAATCTTCAAGGCGTCCGCTCTGCTGTAGACTTGACAGAGCTCGTCGATCATGCCTTTGTTGACATCGTCGCATAATACTACATTTGCCCAGTCTTTCAGATCCGCCGACGACACGGAAACATTCCTAGGCGCGGCGGAGTCTGTCGGCACAAACATGCCGCCGATGATATGCCCTATCGTGGGGCCGTTAATCGGCATGCGCCTCCCGTCAACATATCTGCAGCCCGTCCGCTTTCTCACGGCATAGAGGTTTTTGTCCTTTCCGTAAGCGGTTACCACGGTGTTCGTTGGCCTTTCGACCGATAGAATATCATGAGGTATAGGCATTACAAATCTCCCTCTCACGGATGTATAGTTTAATTATACCTCAACATAAGACTATACGCAACTTTTTTCGGGGAGATTTATCAGAATAATTCTTCTAAATACCATGATTTATCGGCTGGCTTGAGATATATAGGCTCAATGTATAGTAAATACATTAAAAAATTAAGTCAGTACTTGAGTGCTTATAAAGCGTTTAAATTTATTTATCTAATTTCTGACCAGTTCTTTCTTAAAAATATCTTTGTCAGAATATAAATATACAAATAAATTGGTATCTACAAACGCCTTAGCGACGCTCATTAGCTTCCTCACGATCAAATTTCCAGCCCTGTGTGTCTATTTTCAGGGCGGAAAAATCATTCGGAGAAATCTCGCCTGGATTGGAGCGTGGCCCATGTATAATCCGTGGCTCACTGACTGGAACCAGCGTCACAAACACAGAGACTGGAAGGGCGTTGACATACTGCTCGGGAATACGGATGACTCCGTTCTCAATGTTGCCCTCGAATTGGATAGCCTGGTTCATGAAATCTCCTCCTCCGATCAATGATCGCCCGCCTATTATAGATCAATATAAAGAAGGCACTACAATCCGCCATCCTGCAGCAGTGCAGTACCAGTTTCAGGGCCAGAGTCACTATGGGGTTTCCCGTATATGAATCAATCGCCCTAAGAAGCTCACCGATTTTTTGAGGATCCTTCAATGAAGACAAGTGGGAAAGGACAGCGGGTTTTAGGGCTCCTTGGAGAGCCGCCGTGATGTCGTTGGAAATCCTGCCGGTGGATATGGCGTAGCGGAAGATTTGACCAGCGTACCGCAAGCATCTGTGGGCGGCATCAACGGCTCCTCTGGACTCAATCTTTCTCAGAATTTCTGAAAGTTCGTAAGCTTTTATTCTACCTATCTGTTTATTAGCAATAAAAGTGAACAAATCTTTTTCCAGACGACCTAAGATGCGACTAGTGTATTTCTCTTTTTTCCAATTTTCTTGCGCTCAAACCATTTTCTCGCAACGACTTCAAAAGAATTATCGTTTTTGGCTCTTTCAACGTTCTTGAGTGCTTTTTTTGGGCACAATGGTTAACCCCTGTTTCAAGGTTTTTTTTCGCCTCAGCCAGCTTTTCCCTGGCTTCCTTCAGTGAGGCCAGAGGGTATTTTCCCAAGGCCAGGGTATAAAAATGCCCTTCAAACTTATAGTTGAACCTCCAGGACTTTGAGCCAGTTGGGGTGGCGAAAAGATACATGCCCCCGCCATCAGGGTATTTCGTGCTCTTGGCCGGTGGTTTGAGATTTCGCAGAAAAAGGTCGGTCAGCGCCATGAGGCTATCGACTCCTCCTTGCGGTATTAGGCGGTCAACCATTGAATAAGGAAAAGGCCGAAAGCCTCGTATTTAGAAGACTTTCGGCCTGTATGGGTCTTGTCTGGATTTTCGGGTGGTGGAGATGAGGGGGCTTGAACCCCTGGCCTCGGCGTTGCGAACGCCGCGCTCTCCCAACTGAGCTACATCCCCTCAAGGATCCATGAGGCCATGAATGGCCGTGAGCATGGGGCACCGTCGGAAAATGTCTCAACGCACTCCCCTGCCTAAATGAGGAGGACTAGCACCGAGCCAGTAACGTTGCCGCTCACGATTTGGGCGGCGGGTTCCCGCTTCGTCGGCGGACCTACGTCAAATCCTCCGCTGGCAGACACGGCTAGCGCAAACGTCAGGAAGAGTGTAGTTCAAAATAACGGTAAATGTCAACCATTTTTTTTAAAAGTTGGAAAGTGTTGCGCCGTAAAACCTCGGCCAGCAGGCCAAGGCTTCACGGCTCTTTGGATTAAAACCACCTCCCGGGCTGGACTGGCCGGTGGGAATGGACCCTCCCGGCCTGGCAGCGGTTCCGGCAACCAGCGCAGAAGACCGCCTCGGGCCCGCTCGGCCTTGTCCTCCCACCTGTTGCCACCTGGCCATCAGGCCGGGGACGGTGGCCACCGGTCCCAAGGAACCAGGAACGCCTGGCCCTGGCACCGCGGCGCGGCCTGGCAAAGGAATCACGGGGATCACGGTCCAAAGGCCAGTTCGCCGGCCACTCGGCACCAATGGGCCCCCGGCAAAGGTGGCCATGAGGCCCAAAACCCTCGGGGTCATTGTGATCTGGGTGGGCAAAACAACAGCCACTCGTCGAATCAAATCGGTTCATTTACTCTCCTTTCAGTAATCAGTAATTGGCGTCATTGGATGGCCGCCAAGGGCACCAGGGTCAGCCGCAGACGATAAGCTCGTAGAGCTCCAGGAGCCTTTCCCTGAGGGCCAGGACGGCCTTGTGTTTCCTCGACAGCAGGGTGTTGACCGGGATCCCGGTCTCCGCCGACAGCTCCTTGAACGAGGCTCCCATGAACTCTGTCCTGACGAAGGCTTCCCTCTGCTCCTTGGGGAGCCCGCCGAGGGCCTCCTCCAGCTCCTGCCAGAAGAGGCTCCTAAGATAGGCTTCCTCGGGGTCCAGGGGCGCAGACAGCATGACCTGGGAGATTTCCGAGAACTCGTCCGGCAGCCGGACGTCGGGGTCATCCAGAAGCAGGACCTCCCTTTTCTTCCGATACCGGTCCACAATCTCGTTCCTGGCGGCTCTAAATAGCCAGGCCGCTACCAGGTCGATGGGCCCATTGAGGCTGTCCGCCCTGATCAGGTTGTGGACTATTTCCTGGAAGACGTCGTCGACCTCCGAAAAGGGGACCCTCTTGGCGATGAAGGCCTTGAGCCTGCCCTGGCAGGACTCTATGGCGGCCAGAAACTTGTTCCCGTCGGGCATGGCCTGTTCCATGGTCATCCTGGATTGCCGCCCAGGTCCCCCGGCCGTCCGGTGTGCCCTTCAGCTCCCTGGCCGCCTGAACAGTTCCCCTGGCCGAATGGCACGTGCCGCCGCCCACGGAACAGGCCCATCCTCTCCTCGGGGCTCAGGCGATGCCAGCCCCTGGACAGGTGGTGGCCATGGGGGCCAAAGCTGCCGAACAGGACCCGGCAAAGAGCCAGCAGGCCCATGGCCTGCCAGTAGCCCAATGGTCCCAGGCCGAGGGCCGAGGTCACGGCGGCGTTCCACAGAAGCATAACCGCGAGCGAGCCCAGGGCCAAAAAAAGCAGAAATTTGACGGCGAAGCCGTGATACGGGAATCTCATGTCGTCCTCCTTGGGGCCGGTTACACGGGTAGACGGCCAGGGCGGGGAAATATTGCCACCTGTGCAATTGGAAACAGAGCCAAACCTGACCCACATTGTCAGTTGGCCTGACCAAAGCCAGTGTCCACAGATGACGAAGGCCAGGAGTCACGTTCATGCCAGGATAGCGATCGAATATATAGCGGAAACAGATCTTTTATTACCATAAAACGTAGTATTTCTGTTTTACACAAGCAAAATAAAACTGAAAAGATTAAATTAGACATGCTATTACATAAAAAAATGATCTTTATAGTTGCCTAAAATAGGCACTACACATACATTAGCCAGGTAGTGCTTCGATGGCAGAAAAAACAATTGAATACACGGTCAAAATCAAGAACGAGAACGGCGAGGGCGAGGTAGAAATCACCGTCACAAGTTCAAGGGCGATCCCTGGTTTCCCTGAATTTGAAGAGTCAGGCTTTGCCGCCGCATTCCATAAGCTGGAAGGCGCCATCCTGGAAGCCAGCAAAGATGTCAACGTCAAGGTCACGGGACAATACCTCAGCGATGGCTCAAAAAAAAGTCGAGGAAGCCCAGTGCCGGGAAAGCGGGGCAAATCTTGAGATAAAGGAATCGCCCTATCCCATGGAATCGAAATTTGGCGCGGTCATCGCCGAGTCGCATCGACTGAC
>JAISEK010000023.1 GCA_031264145.1 Deltaproteobacteria bacterium | reverse complement strand
GGCCACCTTCCTCATGGCCTTGGTCTGCGCCGCCCCGCCGACCCGGCTGACCGAGATGCCCACGTTGATGGCCGGCCGCACGCCGGAAAAGAACAAGCTGGGCTCCAAAAAGACCTGGCCGTCGGTAATGGAGATGACGTTGGTGGGAATGAAGGCCGAGACGTCACCAGCCTGGGTCTCGATGACCGGGAGGGCCGTAAGTGACCCAGCCCCCAAAGCGTCGCTAAGCTTGGCCGCCCTTTCGAGAAGCCTTGAGTGATTGTAAAAGATGTCTCCGGGATAGGCCTCGCGGCCCGGAGGACGCCTCAAGAGAAGAGACACCTCGCGGTAGGCAACGGCCTGCTTGGAGAGATCGTCATAGATGATAAGCGCGTGGCGGCCGCGGTCGCGGTAGTACTCGCCCATGGAAGCCCCAGCGTAAGGGGCTATGTACTGCAGAGGGGCCGGATCGGAAGCGTTGGCAGCGACGACCACGGTGTATTCCAGCGCCCCATGCTTCTCAAGGTTAGCCACCACCTGGGCGACCGTGGACTTCTTCTGGCCGATAGCCACGTAGATGCAGACGACGTCCTGTCCTTTCTGGTTTATGATGGCGTCCACGCAAATGGCGGTCTTGCCGATCTGGCGGTCGCCGATAACGAGCTCGCGCTGGCCGCGGCCGATGGGGGTCATGGCGTCGATCGCCTTGATGCCGGTATACATGGGCTCGTGCACGCCCTTTCGGGCGATGATTCCAGGCGCCACGACCTCGATGCGGGAGAACTCCTTGGCCTCTATGGGCCCTTTCCCGTCAAGGGGGCTGCCAACGGAGTCGACCACCCGGCCCAGGAGGGCGTCGCCAACGGGGACCTGGGCGATACGCCCAGTCCTTTTCACGACATCGCCTTCCTTTATGTGTGACACCTCGCCCAGGACGGCCACGCCCACGTGCTCGGCCTCCAGGTTCAGGACCATGCCCAGGATGCCGCCCGGAAACTCCAACAACTCCATGGCCATGGCCTTCTCGACGCCGTAGACCATGGCCACGCCATCGCCCACGGACAAAACGGTGCCGACCTCATCAAGCTCGACTTGGCGGCCATACTCCATGATTTGGGATTTGATGATTTGGCTGATTTCATCCGCTTTTATGGGCATGGTTGAAGCTTCTCCTTGGTTTCCAGGGGCGTTTTTGGAAAAAGTGAGGGGAAAGGCCGACGGGACGAGGTCCCAGGACTAGCCGGCCAGAAGGCGTCCCACCCGGTCGAGCTGGGTCCGCAGGCTGGAATCTACCACCAGGTCGCCAAGCCTGGCCACCAGCCCGCCGATGATAGAGGGATCCAGGACGACCTCGAGATCCACCTTGGCCCCGGTCATGGTGCTCAGGGCCCCCTTGATGGCCGAAAGCTCCCTATCGGCCAGGGGGGCGGCCGTGGTCAGGGTACCCCTCAGGAGGCCGTCGGCCTCGTCGAGAAGCCTGGAGTAGGCCGCGACTATATCGGCCAGCCTGCCCAGGCGGCCCTTGTCGTGCAAAAGCCTCAGAAAGTTGGAGACGACCGGGGAAAGGCCGCTTCTGTCCAATATCACGGCCAGTGTCCGGCCGCGCAGGTCCTTGGGATAGAAGGGGGACGCCAGGGCCTGGCCCAATTCGCCGGCCCCCACCAGCTCCCCAAGGAATCCCTCAAGCTCCTGGCCGTACAGATGCGACTGGCCGTCTTCCTGGCCCAGAAGCAACAGGGCCTTGGCGTAGCGTTTGGCGAGGATGTCGGACATGTCGGCCCCCTAAGCCCTCAATGTTTTCTTGCCGGCAGCTTGACCACCTTTTCAACGAACTCCAGCGCCAGGCGGCCGCGGTCCTCGTCGGTGGTCATCTCGACGAGTCGCTCCCTGGCAATCGTCCTGGCCAGCTCGCCGGCCTCGATCGCCAGGGCCCGCCGGGCCGTCCTCAGCTCCATCTCTATTGCCGCCTCGGCCCTCTGGACGATCACCTCGGCCGCCCTGTGGGCCTCGGCGATGATGCGGTCCCGCTCCTTGGCCCCGTCCCGCTCGTACTGGGCCAGGATGGTCTCGCGCTCCTGGCCCAGCTGGTCCAGCTGGCGGCGCATGAACTGGGTCTGCTCGTCGAGGTTGCGCGACTGGGTCTCCAGGTACTCCAGCGTGCGGGCTATGTTCTCCCGGCGGTCCCTGAAGAACTTGGCCACTGGCTTGCGCACCATGAAGAACAGCAAAAGGGCCCAGACCGCGAAGTTGGCGATCCGCCAGCCAAACTCGCGCCACTGGGCCATGGTGTAGCCGGCGGCCTCATGGCCTGCCTCGCCGGCGGCCCCTTCGGCCAAGCAGAGCTGGGCAGGGACGCAAGCGAGGGCCACCACGGCCAGGGCCATTATGGCCAATACTTTTCTCTTCGGTGTCATTGACGGCCCTTTTGCGGGCTTGCCCGCCGCGGGATGGGGACGGGGCTCGTCTACGGTCCCTTGACGGGCGGCCCCAGGAAAAAAACGGCCCGGACGGGCTGGCCGCCGGGGTCCCATTGCGATGTCCGCCGAATGTTTCAGTTGGCCGATTCCTGGCCGCGGCCGAGCAATTTCAGGGCCAGCTCGTTGGCCAGCACCTGGGCCTGGGCCCGCAAATCCTGCCTTGCCGCCTCGACCGCCCTGGACATGGCCTGGCGGGCCTCGTCGAGACGCCGGGCGGCTTCCAGCTGGGAGCCTGACAGAATCTCCTGCTCCCGGGCCTGGCCTTCCTCCTTGAGCCTGCCGTGGAGGCCGACGCCCTGCTGGAGGACCTCCCCCCGAAAACGCTCCTGCTGCGCCTCGCCCTCGGCCAGCTGCTGCCTGGCCACGTCGGCGTTGCCCTTCAAGGTCTCCATGAGCTCGCGGCGGCTGTCCATGAGCCTTCTCAGCGGCTTGTAGAGAATCAGGTTAAGGGCCAGCATCAGGACCAGGAAATTGGCAATCTGGACGAGAACGGTCCAGTCGAAGGAAATGTTGACCATGCAAACACCTAGTTTCCTGAACGAGGGAAGCGTAAACTACAAGGACTGGCTCGGCCGACCTGGAAAGGCCAATGGCTGGCAAATCTTCAACGCAAAGCCAGCCCATTGGATTATAGGTTGTTTCGATATACAGGTCAATAGCGGCAGCGGCAGGCCCCCAGGGCAAAAGCGTCAAAATTTATCAAGCCAAGCATCTTTTTTGGCTATTTTTGGCATCGTAATTGCCTAGCGTCTCGTCACGCCATTTCCTTAGACCACTCCTTGATCGACCCGATATCCTTTGGTTCTTTCGTCATGACTGCCTACAGGTAATCGCAGCAGTACCGCATGGGCCTCATGATGGACGCATGGGTGGTTCTTGGCACGTTCCGCACCAAGAGTCTTATCAGGTTGAGACCGATCTTCCTGACCAGGGAGAACGGCGCGGGCGCATTGCCACGGCCAATCCTGCTCTTGTCCTCGCCATGGCCCATGTCGAGAATATCGTGCGCGGTCTCGGCGTCCGTGCCTGATGGACGAGTCCAGCATTTTTCCCGCCGACAGGTCGAGGCTCGATGTGAAATGCCTGCTCGCCACGGACGGCTCCCCGTCCATGCCGGCGTCCTGGCTCTCCCTCGTCACCATGGCCAGGGTGCCTGGCCCCTCCCAGCCAAGGGCCGATGGAACCTGCCTCTTGGCTCCAGTCGAAAGGATCTGTAAAAAAATTAATTTTAGTAAATTTTATGATATATTATAATATATTATGATAGTCAATAGTTCAAGCAATAAATAGTAGAATAGCTATGGACTGCATCACAGAAGACAGAATAAGAATCATGCTTCCTCTTTTAAACGAAAAACAAAAAAGAATTTGTCTTGCAAAAGAGTCGGAAGACTTAGGACTCGGAGGATAAAGACTGTACATTAATTAATAGGTGTGTCTAAGACAACCATGATCAAAGCCCAAAAAGAGTTAGTAGAAGATGGCTATGACCATAATCGGATCCGTAAAACAGGTACTGGCAGAAAGCAGATTACTCAAAAATATCCAAAAATTTATGAAGTAATTGAAAAAATAATTGAAAATGATACATTGGATGACTTAGAAAGATATATTTTATGGATAACAAAAGCTTAATAAATATCAAAATAATGTTAATGGTTTTGACATCAGCCATGCCACTCTTGGTTATTTGATAAAAAATGTGAGCAAAAGGGGTAGGAAAGAGTTTCCCCTCCCCTCCCTCCGAACCGTACGGGCGGTTTTCCCGCATACGGCTCTCCAGTCGGCAGTTTCCACGTCGAGATTGGAACGCTCCCCTGAGACACGTGAACAGGTTTATCTCATTATTGCGATGCTATAGGCCACATAACACCGTTGCCAGTGCTTCCAACAGATTCGGCATGTTCTTTTCGCTTCGGATTTGCTCCTCTGGCCCCCGATTAGTCTTTTCCGACA
>JAISEK010000163.1 GCA_031264145.1 Deltaproteobacteria bacterium | reverse complement strand
ATAACAGCCCTGGGCCTGGCCCGGCAGGACGGGGCCTTGGGCCAGACCATCAGCATCGTCAACCAGGACAGCAAAAAAACCATATCCGCAAAGGTAATCGGCCCCAGCCTGGTAGAGGTCGTGTTTTAATTATAGGAACACATGATTAAAAATTAGATATTTTTAATTGACAATGTTCTTCAAGATTCCTGAAGCTCTGACCCTCTTTTAGCTTGGCAAGCCTTGGTTCGTTCATCAAGATTTCTTCTCGGTGCCAGCAAACCCAAAGGCCTAAACACAACCTGACCTTTGACATCCAAAATAGGGTAGTCAGCCTGTCCAATCAAGACATACTCTCCTTCAAAATCCACCCCGGCCTGGCTTATCTTGTCCGTGCTCATGTTGCCTTGCCCCTGGAGGTCCACAATCAACCATGCCATGGCCAATTCAACGCAGGAGAGCTTTTTCAAGGCCTTGACGGCCATGTCCCCAGAACCAGCGTAGCCTGAGAAGATCCAAGGCGTTTTTGGCAAATAGCCGCCTATAATCAAGCTTGCCCCAGGCGTCCGGCCGGTCATGTCTATGACTGGGGTTTGCGGGACAAAGCCTGCCTGTGTGGATGCGGCGTACCAATTTTCGATGAAGGTATCCATGGGAGGTGGAAACCTAAGAGTCCCCCCATCCGTGGGGACTTTGGCCTCAGAGCTAAAATTCCAAAGCGGGCCTATCTGCCTATAGGGATTGGCCCAAGCCGTAACCAATATAGCCACCGCTAGCACCTGCCCCATGACGGTCAAGCCAAAGACGTGACGTTCCCATGCCTGGCACCCGGCCCCGAGGGCCAAAAAAACGAAAAAACCCAGAAAGACGTAAAATGAACCGACCGACGTGGTGATGGCAAACACATTGTTGCTGCCCAAACCATAGAGGATGGAAAAACAGCCAATAAAAAAAAGCCAGCCCAGCCTGGTCCTTAAATCCACCCAGCCCTTTCTTCTATCCGCAACAATACCAAAAACCGCAAAGCCGGCCAGAGGCACCCAAAGACAGTGCCCAAAATAGACTGACTGGCCAGGCCAATGGAAATTGGCCAAAACCAAAAGCGTGGTGGTGGAGGCTAAGGCAAGTAAAAAACATATTGATGGCAGGGGAGACTTCCAGCGGAAAAGATATCCAGCCAAACCACCGAAAACAAACAAGGCCATGAGAATGGCGACAAACAACAAATCGACTGTTTTCAGAAAATATACAACGCCAAAATTGATCACGGTATAGACGCTGTGGGTACCAGCCAGGCTGTCCATCTCTCTGGCGTTCATGTATCGCTGAGCAAAGTCGGAAAGCGAGCCGTCAAGGGCCATGGCGGAGCAAAAGACCAGGACCATCGAGAAGGCAGCGGCTGCGACCAGCCCGGTGATTTGCGATTTGGGATTTTTCCTGGAACCAATCCAGGCCCAGGCCAGAACAACCAGGACCAGACCCATGGCCGTCTGAGGCTTGGCCATGAAGGCCAGGAAACCTCCAAGTCCAACCACCAGCCAGCCAGCCGAAACCCTCTTGTCTGCCCGAAACGCTGGCTTCCCCCTTTGGCGGTCAACCAATAGCATCCCAATCAGGGTCAAGCCCAAAGCCTTGACATTCAATAAATTGTAATTAGGGGTTGGCAGCCAAATGATGTAGACGGCAAGAGAAATGGTGGCAAGACCAAGGCTCAACGAAAAACGAGCAACCTTCGTGATGAACAGTTCCCAGGGATTGAAGTGTCCCACAAGGAGCCAGCCCAAGAAACCATTAACGGCCAAAAGGATCAAGACGTTGGCCAGCCTCAGCCATCCAATGTTACCGCCAACAAGCCAGTACAGGGGATGGTAAACCAGTCCGAACTGCGTGCCGGTGGCGTCATACGACCAGGGATATCTGATGTAAAAAAGGTAGGCCGCCTCATCCGTGAAGTCCAGACCGTAGAAGAGGAACTTGATGAAAAAGGCCAAGAATATTACGGATATGAGAGATGAAGCCACAATGATGGGCGTTAGGGCGTAGTGATTAGATCCAGTTTGGGTCATATTGTCGCCTTCCCGATCTTCTCCTTTGACCAGGACAAGCCCCTCACTCAAGGCTTCTCAGCCAATCTAGGTTTTCCCCTAAGGCTGGCTTGGAAAACTATCATCGGTCGACAGGCCCTAATAGGTTTCTCAGGCAACAGACATGCCAACGATCCACAGAGCATAGCCATAGACGAAAATGGCCATGGGTATGCGGGCCATTTTTAGCCTCATGCGCAAGCCATTAGCTCGGGTTGGGCCATATATCGCATATATCACCCAAAATCCGGCCACTACCCAAAGAAAAAAACCAAGGACGGCAAAAAAATACCATGACTGTCTGGGGAGCTTCTCTACGGAGTACAACTGGAGATATTCTTGGGCTCGGGCAGTGATGGCTTCATGGGAAGCCCCGGGGCCCAGCCTGATCTCGGCCAAATAGAGGGATATCAGAGAATTGGCCGACTCAATGAGATCCATTCTGGGGACATAGAAACTTCTGGCGGCCAAAAGCCCGCCCCTCAGGCGGAGGAGCGACTGGTAGGCCTCCTGCTTAAAACCATGCCTCATGTTTTCCTTGGCCAGGGACATGAGTTCATCAGCTGCCCTTTGGCTCGAGCCCCAAGGGGCATACCAATTCAAAGCCTGGAAATAGTGGCGGTTGCCCGAGTCGAGATCTCCATGCTTTATTGACAATCGAGCCTTCTCCAGTTCCGCATGGGCCCGAAGTTCCATCATCGTTCCCAGGAAGATGAGATAAACTGCGGCAACTGCAAACAAGGCCGGAATAATTCTCTTGAAGGCCTTTTTCATAAAGCGACAGTCGATCTATATGGATCATTGGTAATCGCATTGAGGGAGCCTTCCTTGTTCCCATCGTCCTCAGGGGGGGTCAACAAGCAGGCACGAAAATCGTCGATGACCATGGAGAACCCCGTGAAGCCTTTGGAAGCGAAAAACCATGACCTTTCGTCCAGAAACTTAACTCCCTGGGCCAATGTGACGTATTTGGCTAATAAAACGGCGTATCTGCGAATAAAATGGACATCGTAGGGATCCCGCTCCATGGCTGTCCTAATGGAGGCCATGGCTTCTGTTGATTTTTCGTTGGCCTCCTGGATCAAACCCAATAGGTAGTAGCCGATGGGCTTGCTTGGATCCATGGCCACTAGCCTTTTCATGGCCACCTCCGCCTCATTCAGCCGATTCAGACGGACAAGGATTTTGACCATGTCCGATTGGACGTTTAAGCCAACATTATACGGAAAGAGGCCTTTTCCATTTTTATCCTTAAAAGAATCCATATATGTCTGGATGACTTTTTCCGTCAAAACATATTCGCCATTTTCCAGGGCGTAACGAATTATCGGTTCCATAACAATGAAAAGGTAATATGGAGCTTTTTTGGCCAGCGGAGGATCGTCACCCTTTGCCATAACAAGCATGAATCGGTTAAGCCACTCCAGGTATCGGCCATAGTCACCGGCCTTATAGGCCTCAAGCGACGTTGCTGGATTCTGTTGGATTTGGCCAAGCCATATGAGATCCAAATCAGGTTTGGTATAAAAAAAGATACTTGCGATCGAAGGCTCAACCGTATACTGAATGTAAACAGGTTTCCCAGCCTGAAAGTTGGCGTTCAAAAAATAGTTCAAATAATTGCCCGTTTGGGTATTGAGATACTCCCCGTTAAGGGTACGAGGAAAAACGGCCATAGGAAATTTACCCGGCAAAAGAGGGGTGATGTATTTTGAGCCTCCTACGCTGTTCAAAAAGACAATGCTGACGTCAGGCCTAGCCAGGTAAACATACTGGAGGCCCAAACCATGAAACCAGATATCACTGTATATGGCCACGCTTTCAGGCGGCAATTTTGACAGATCTGGCCAAAAAAGCTCAATTGACCAAAATCCGGACTGGGTATCCTGCTCCCCGAAACGCTGATGGCCCAGTAATCCAAGTCCGATCACAGCCACCAAGACAGGCACAAGGCTCCGGGCCATAGCTGGCATAGCCATTTTGGCCAAAAATCGGCCCAGTTGGCCCAGTCCCAAGGACATCAGCAGAAAGGCGACCAGGATTGTGGGCATAAAGGCCGCCACCCCATCTATCCAATAGAAGAAAAAGACCATATTTATGGCAAACAGCAGGACCAGGGCCACCGACAGAATTTGGTAGCGAACCCAGAGATACCTCAGGCCCCAAAGCATGAAGGGCAAGGCCAGCCAAACCAACGGCGACGTGAGGTTTTCGAATTGCACTCCCAGGTAATATGACAACTCGTGTATGCTTTGGAGACTTTTGGTGTGGAAGCCCCGATCCTTGGCATCAGTGATGTGGTCCCAAAAGGTAGTCAGAGTATTGGTACGGCCAAAATCAACTGGCAGAGCATCTGTGCCTGATCGGACGATCAGCAGAAGGTAGACTGAAAGGCCCACGATAAAGATTATGGACAGGATGAGGAGGCGAATCAGGAAATTGTGGCTGAGACCCTGGCCAGGGCTAGTCTTGGGCTGGCCCCAAAATGTCAAGAGAAGTAAGACCGGCAAGTACAAGGAAAGCGAGGCGTGGTTGCCGCAAGCCAAGCCATACAGGAACCCGCCAAAGTACAACCAGATGATGCCCTGCCCCTCAAACCAGGAAGCCGCACAGTATAGTAGGCCAACCATGAACAAGAGGTTCAGAGAGTAGACCTCCACCTCTACCGAAGCGGCCCAAATGCCCTGATGAAGGACAAAAAAAGGAAGGCCAGCTGCCAGCCAGAGCAGCGAGGGAGGGTTGTCCTTATCCAGGCAATGTATTTTCCGTATAAGTAGCCCCAACAGGAAGATGGCCGCCCCAGTGGCCAGGGCACTGAACAAAGTGACCCTGAACCCGATGGAGCCCAGAGGCAGCCAGGTCAGGATTTTGGCCAGCAAATTGTAGGAAGGGAATCCAGCCGGATGGGCCACGTCAAGATAGGCAGCCGTGACCACCAACTCAGGGCCGTCACGCCACCCAAGGGAGGGAGAGGCGCAAAGTGTGTAGAAAATTAACGCAAATAAAGAGAGACCCAAAAGAATATATTCATATTTAATATTGTCAGTTATCGTATTTTTTGCTATAAACTTCATAAAATATTCTTATTTTCTAGAATTTTCCACTCTAAAATTTAAAAGTCTTCAAAACATAGATTCCAAAAATCAGCAAGCCCCGCCATAGGCGGGGCTTGCTGAAAATAATCAGCCATTAGCATTATGACCAAACGTTAGCCACAGTACCTCCGGTCGTACTAGTAATATTCGAGGCCGCAATGCTATTATAGGTATAAACCGTGGCTCCAGGGGCCTGGTGAGATATCCGGAATTCAAATCCGGGCAGATTGGTGGTCGTGCTGGAAACCAAAGCGATGGCGCCATAATTGACGTTGGCATCCTTGGTCAAAGAAAGCTGAGCTAAACTACCATAATTAGTAGAATATGTGTTATTGTCGTTGAAGTAAAGCTCCTGGGCAGAGTGGATGGCATCAATGGCGGACATAGCCACGGCATTCTGGGCGCGCCGACGATAAGCGGCATACTGAGGGATGGCGATGGCGGCCAAGATACCGATGATGGCGACGACGATTAAGAGCTCGATGAGGGTGAAGCCTTCACGCTTCTGGTTCAGCTTGTTGATCATTTTCCTTCTCTCCTTGAGAAACGGCCCCTACGGGCAAAATTTTGCAGGCGTTAGCCTGTTTTGTGTGATGAACGATGGCTGACTGAATCAGTTGGCCTCGTTGGGATTTTGGTTATGCAACACTCGGGCCAAGATCTACAAATTTTATCTCGAAAAATAAAAAATCACTATTATCAAAGAATTAAGCTTGATATTTTATTGGTCCACCGAAAAATCCCCTTGGCATATGGGAGGCTTGGAGCAAGATAGCAAAGAATTTATCAAATTTTTAGTAATAAACGTCAGGTGTTATCTAGGAAACAATCCAAAATAGATGGATCAGCTATGGGGTAACTAAACCGACGGACCAGTCAAGGCCGCCACCAGAAAAAGCAAGTTTGCGTTTACCCAAACTCAAACTGAAATACAAAAACCTTATGAGGACAGAACTTAATAAGTAATCTAAAGCCAATAAGACAAATATCTTGCGCTTTGTTACATTGCTGGGCACATTATTGATGCCCATGTAAGAACGACTGGAGAGCCTGAAAACAAGCAAATTTAAGACATATTATCAAGGTTTTATTTTCGCAGATCCCAACGAAGCAGGCTTTTTACATCATCATTATTACCGGCTTAGTTTTCATCGTCAAGGACAAAATGGACTGGACCATTATAAAGTACAAGGCCAAAAAACGGGACGAGGCCGGTCCCTTGTCCCTTTACTGGCCTCGTCAACGGCCGGCATCGACCAGGCGTTGGGCAAAAATCAAGACTGGCCGATAGAGCCGGTCGAGGGCAACTAGTGCACGAAAAGTTTGCCCCTGGACCAAAACTTGATCCCTGGCCACTTGGCCGAATTATTCCTGCCAAACCACAAGGCTGGCAAAAGGCCATATACTTGGTCAGGAAAAAGAAACCTGCCATATATTGTGCTTTGCCATGGCCAGGACCGAAAACCGCCGAAACTCTTCGCCCTGACCAAAACCACATGGACACGACCATCTATAATGGTCGGATCGGACAGCCTAAAGCCTGAATCCGGCCCCCTCGGCGTCAGCCTTGAACATCTTGACCGTGTCTAGGGAATATTCAGTCAGATCTTTTCCGATCAGTGGAATCTTCTTAAGAATGTCGTTGGTGGCGGTGATTATGTGGCAGCCTACCTGGTCGGCCTGGAAGACGTTCAGAAGTTCCCTGGGCGAGGCCCAAATCAACTCCAGCCTGGGATAGGGGGCCATCAGGGCCACGGCGGCGGCCATCAAGGGCAGCGGATCCAGTCCGGTGTCGGCCACCCGGCCGGCGAAGACAGATATGTATGCTTCCGGCCCCTGGGCCAGCTGGGCGGCCACATCACGGACCTGGGCCAGGGTCGTCAGGGCGGTCACGTTGAGCCTGACCCCGGAGTCGGCCAGCTTTTTCACGAGGGGCCCCGAGAACTCGCCCTTGCTGTTGGTGACGGGTATCTTCACGTAGACGTTCTCGCCCCAGGAACGGATCAGCCTGGCCTGGCGCTCCATTTCCCCGAACTCGTCCGAGAAGACCTCGAAGGAGAGGGGGCGGTCGGGAATGGCGGCGATTATGTCCCTGGCGAAGGCCTGGTAGTCCGTGACCCCGGCCTTCCTCATCAAGGTTGGGTTGGTGGTGAAGCCCCTTATGAGGGGGTTTCGGTACATCTCCAGCATGCCGGCCTTGTCGGCGCCGTCAGCGAACAATTTCACCCTTAAATCGGATATGGCTTTCATGGCGGGCACTCTCTTCCCTAATGGTGTTTATGGCCTCGAAAAGGCTTTGGCAGACGAAGTCGGCCGGGGGATCTGGCTTGGTCTCGGCGTAGCCGAGGTCGATGAAGACAGTCCGGCAGCCGGCAGCCCGGCCGGCACCCACGTCTCCGGCCCGATCGCCGACCATCCAGCTGGACGGGAGGTCTATAGACCACTTGTCGGCGGCGGCCAGGAGTAGGCCGGCCCTCGGCTTGCGGCAGCCGCATAAGTCAGCGTCGTCGTGCGGGCAAAAAAGTAGGTCATCCAGGGGCAGCTCGAAGCGGACCTTGTCGTTCATGGCCACGACGTTCGCCATGGTCCTCGTGCCCCTGGCCACGTCTGGCTGGTTGGTCACGCAAATCAGAAGAAAGCCTAGTTCCTTGAGTCCCAGCAGGAGGCTCTTTGCCCCTATGGTCAGTACCAGGGACTGGGCGTCGGCCGGGGGCCGGGGCTGGCCATCGACCACCACGGCCTGGTTCAGGACCCCGTCCCGGTCAAGGAAGACCGCCTTCCTGGGGATCATGTGAGACTTTCCCACTTGGTCGGCTTGGCCTTGAGGGCCGGGTGGCTGACCAGGCAGTGCCAGATCACCCCGTGGAAGGCCTCGGTGAGGGGGGTCACGAGGTCCGGGTTGACCGTGGGGATGATGACGCAAATATCGGCCACCTTCGCGGTATGACCCCCGTCCCGCCCGACTATCCCCAGGATGGTGGCTTTGAGGCCTTTGGCCAACTCAAGGGCCTTGACCAGGTTGGGGCTCACGTTCCTCTCCAGGTTCCCGCCGCCGACGGACAGGACCAGAAGGCCATCCTTGGCCCCCAGCCTGGAGACCTTCAGGTACTCGGCGAAAACTGTGTCCCAGCCCTCGTCGTTGGTCCTGGCCGTGAGCTCGGCCACGTTGTCGGTAGGGGCATAGGCCTCCAGGCCGCAGAGCTTCCTGAAATCGTTGGCCGCATGGGAGGCCGAGGCCGCCGAGCCGCCCACGCCCAGGATGAATAGCCTGCCCCCGCGCTCCCTGATGGCGGCCAGCTCCTTGGCCAGGCCATCGATTATGCCCGGTCTCAAGTGGTCGATGATCTTCACGCATTCTCTCAAAAAATCAAAACTATCATTCATAAAACACCTGTTTGGATAATATATTATCAAACATGACAAAAAGCCAATCTAAGTCTATTTTCCGCCAAGAGGCTCCTTGTCAAACACGAGATACTTGCCGCTGAAGACCGTCCAGACGTAGACGACAGGGACGGCGGCCACCTTGACCAGCATGGGGTCAAGGCCATGCCAGAGACTGAAGACGGACAAAATCATCTGCGTCAGGGCCACGGAGACCAGGACGGTGGGCACGTACAGGGCGAACTGCGCCCAGGGTCCCTTCCTTTGCCTCTCGACCTGGCCGAAAACGAAGTGCCTGGTGAACATGAAATTGACCACCGTGGCCACGGCCGCCGAGACCAGGGCCGCGACCAGGACTTTCAGTCCCAAGACGAGCCCCAGCTTGAAGACGGCCAAATCGGCCAGCGTGGCCAAAAGGCCGCTGACGATTTGCCTGGTCGCCTGGCCCTTGAGGTTATCGCTCCTGTCAGGCCTGAGAAGGCTTATGGCCAGCCCAATTAGGCCCTTGAACATGACGTGGCTCCTTTTTTCTCGTTTTTGCCTGACTATTTAAATATCATAACTATTTACTATTTAATTATATATTTTTAAATAATCCATCGATTATCAATTATGTTTTGGATAAAGTAAATCCTATGGCTATGTTGAGATTTACCGAAGGAATAAAGAACGGATAAAAACGCCGGTGCCTGGTCACGAACAGTCTGTCCAACTCCTCCTTGATCTCCCAGGGCAAGTTGATGTGCTCGCTCTTTATCAGCCAGTCATAGCTTTGATGGTACTTCCGCTCGAAAGTCCTGCGGCCGGAGACGGCGCGGGCCAGGGAATTGGCCAGGCCACCCTCGGCCGGGATGAGCACCGAGAACAGTCCGTCCCCGGCCATGACCCTGTGGATCTCGGAAAGGGCGGCCGGCAGGTCGGGGAGGTGCTCAAGAACGTGGATGGCCAGGACTCGGGAGAAGAAGCCGTCCCCGAAGGGCAGCCTTTTTTGGCAGTCGCCGGTGACGGCCTTGACCCCTGGGTACCTTTGCCTGATGGTCCGGGTCAAGTCTTCCCGCAGCTCCAGGGCGTGGTAGTCCTGTTCCCCGTGTCTTTCCCATTTGAGGTGGCTGCCGATGCCGGCCCCGATCTCCAGCGTCCGGCAACCAGGGAAAAAGGTCCTGAGCGGGTAGCCATGGTTGAAGTTCTCGACGAAGCCATACCATTTGGTCTGCATGGCCTCCAGGTGGTCCCGCATGAAGCCGTCGCGCATGGCCTGCTGCTCTGGGGTCAAGGGCGGCAAGACCTTGGGCCACTTTGGCCTGGTGGGATGGGCTTCCCCGCTCATTCTTTCTCCCCGTGGTCCCCCAGGAGGGCCTCCAGCCCGGCCAGCCCGGAGGGTGAGCCTATCTCGTGGAACCTCTCGGCGACCAGGAATCCGGCCAGGCGGCCCTCGCGGGAGAGCCGGGAGTAGACGTCGGCCAAGTCGAAATTGCCGGAATGGCCGTCAAAGACGGAAGACGACAGGCAGCCCAGGCCGTAGTCAATGTGCCTCATCATGGGGTCTGGGTCCTTCTTGTCATAAAGCCTGATGGCACCATCGGCGTAGAGGACGTTGCTGCGGTCGTAGCGGCCGTCGTTCCGGAAGACGGTCATCAGGGCCGGCTGCCCGGAGTCCAGGAAGGCCCGGCCAACGGCCTGGTAGTCCAGGCCCAGGTAGCTGTCGCCGTAGACGACCATGAACCTGTCGCCCAGTAGAGGGAGGGCTTTGAGGATGGCCCCGCCGGTCCCCAGAAGGTCCGGCCAGTCGAACGAGTAGGCCACCCTGAGGCCGAAGGCGGAACCGTCGCCCACGCTTTGGGCAATCATGTCCCCCAGGAAGCCGGCCAGGATGACGGCCCTGGTGAAGCCGTTTTTGGCCAAAAGGTCCAGCTGGTGGTGGATGAAGGGCCGCCCCGCCACCTCGACCAGTGCCTTGGGCCTGTCCCGGCACAGGGGGCCCAGCCTGGTGCCCAGGCCCCCGGCCAATATGGCCATGGGCAGGCCCGTCAACTCAGGACCACCTTGCTGCCCTCGAAGTCGAAGCCGAACCTCAGCTCCTCGAGTCCTTCCCGGTGCATGGCCTTGCGGAGCCGGGAGCGGTCGTCGGCCAGGAACATCAGGAAGCCCCCGCCGCCGGCCCCCACGAGCTTTCCCCCTATGGCCCCGTTGTCGAGGCCCACCTGGTAGCAGTGGTCGATGCGGGGGTTGGACATGCCCCCGGAGCGTCTCTTCTTGTTCTCCCAGTGCTCGTGCATCATCCGGCCGAAGGCCTGGACGTCGCCCCGCTCCAGGGCCGCCCGGCTCCTTTGTCCCAGATCCTTGACGTAATGGAGGTTATCGAGCATCTCGGAGTCGCGTTTCTGGGAGCGGACATGCTGGTCCTTCAAGAGCTCGCCGGCGTTCCTGGTGTAGCCGGTGAAGAACAGGAGGAGCCTGTCCTCCAGCTCGAAGAGATCCTCGATGGGGATGGCCAGGGGGACGGCCTCGACCGTGTCGTCGGGCTTGAAGGAAAAGCAGGTCAGCCCGCCATAGGCCGCGATGTACTGGTCCTGCTTGCCGATGGGCTCGCCCAGGCGCTCAATCTCCACGTGGCAGGCCATCCTGGCCAGGTCGTGGGGCAGAAGGAGCTGCCGACGGTGGGCGTAGAGGGCCTTCAAAAGGGCCGTGGTGAACGAGCCCGAGGAACCCAGGCCCGTCCCCGACGGGATGTCGGCCAGGGTGGTGATTTCAATCTGCGGGGTCTTGAGATCCATCAGGGACAGGGCCTCGCGGATTATCCTGTGCCTTACCTCGGAGACACTGGCGACATGCTCCAGCTGGGAGTACTTGAGGAATATGCCCTCCACGAATGGCCTCAGGACGGTCACGTAGACGTACTTGTCTATGGCCGCGGCGATCAGGAATCCCCCGCCATGCTCCCTGTAGTAGGAGGGCAAATCGGTTCCCCCGCCTCCCAGGCTTATGCGCAAAGGCGATCTGGCGATAATCATCCCTGCCCTCCAAGTTTTTCGGTTCCGGCATATATCGAGTCGATAAGACCAAGGACCTCCAGGGCCTCGTCCAGGCCGCCCATGGGCGACCGACACTCGGCGACGGCCCCGGCCAGCTCGGCCAGCTCCCTCTCCCAGGAAAGGTCTGGGAAGGGGTATTGCCAGATGGTGGTCTCCGGGGGGCCCATGCCCGGGAGCATCCTGTAGAAGGCCAGCTGCTCCGTCCCATAGCTGCCACCCAGGCCGTCGATGGCAATCTTCCCCCATGTCCCGGCAATCTCGAAGGAAAACATGTTCTTCCACTCGGTCCACGAGGCGTGGAGCATGGCGCACTGGCCGCCCGGCGTGGACAGGAGAACGAAGGCGTTGTCCTCGACCCCGGCCTTCCAGAAATAGCCGGGCAATTGGGCCCTGGCCTCGGAGAAGTGGCCCAGGAACCACAGCGAGAGGTCAATCAGGTGGGAGCCCTGGTCCAACAGCTCGCCGCCGCCGCTGATTTCCCGCCTCATGCGCCACTCCTTCTCGTAGCCGGGCCGCCCGCCGTGGCCATAGCGTCCCCGGACGTACATAAGCGGCCCCAGGGCCCCCTGGTCGACCAGCTCCCTGGCCTTCAGGAAAGCGGGATGGAAGCGGTGGTTGTAGCCGACCTTCACGGCCAGTTTCCTCGCGGCGGCCTCCTCCAGGACAGGCCTTAGCTCGTCGGCCCGGCGGGCCCCGGGCTTTTCCAGCAAAATGTGCTTGCCGGCCTTGGCCGCCTCTAGGGCCACGCTGGCCAGGCAGTCGTGGGTCACGGCCACGACCACCAGGTCGGCCGCGGAGGCCAGGACCTCCCGGTAGTCACCCATTGGCCGGCCGCCGAAACGGGCGCAGAGGGCCTCGGCCCGGCCCAGGTCCAGATCGGCCGCCGCAACCAGATCGAGGCCCAGCTTTTGGCCCGCCTCGGCCCTCTTGAGGCCGATGAGGCCGCAACCTATGACGCCAAGCTTCATGTATCCCTCGTCTCTATTTGTCGCCCCAGCCGGTGCCGCGGTCCCGGCCGGTTATCCGCCTGAGCGTGTAGAGGTCGCCCCTGAGGAGTTCCGGCAGGTGGTTTGGCCAGTCCTCGTAGTCATCCCAGACGGCGCTTATGAGCTTTCCGGTGATGCCGTCCGAGGCACCGGAGGCCAGAAACCGGCAGAGCCTGGCCCCAATCCCCAGGTCGGTGAGGTGTCCCTGGTCCTTGGAGTCGACCATGCGCCGGAAGAAGCCCTCACCCACCCTCTCAGGGCCGGCCTCGATGACCTGGGCCAGGAGCCTGGTGTCGAGTAGCCCAGGGGCCACGCAGTTAACGTCCACGCGGCTTTCGGCCAGATCGAGGGCCAGCGACTCGAAAAGCCTGACCACGGCCGCCTTGGAGGCGGCGTAGGATTCCAGTCGGGGCATGGGGTTGGTGGCCCCGCCCCCGGAAACCTGGATTATCTTGCCGTAGCCCTGTCGGCGGAAGTGGGGCAAAAAGGCCCGGGCCAGGAGAATGGGGCCGTAGAGGTTCGTCTCCATGGCCTGGGTGAACTCCTCCCAGCCCACCTCCTCGATTTTGCCCATGGGCCCGTAGATCCCGGCGTTGCTGACCAGGACCGTGAGCCCGGGAAAGGCGGCCAGGGCCTCGCTGGCCAGGGCGGCCACCTGATCTGGCCTGGAGACGTCGCAGGCCGCCTGGATGACCCTGGCCCCAGGTCTTCCGGAGGCCTTTTCTACCTCCAGGACGGCCTTGGCCAAATCGTCCCGCGAGCGGGCGCACAGGAATACGTCCGCCCCGGCGGCGGCCAGACTCTTGGCTATCGAGAGCCCCAGGCCCTGGCTGGCTCCCGTCACCAGGGCCGACCGTCCGCCCAAGTCATTGTCGGGCATAGGATATCACTCCAATCTGGCCGCCATCTCTGGCCGGCCGGGGTCAAAGCCGATGGACACGTACTCGACATCCCCGAGCCCGGCCATCCTTTGGCGCAGGAAGCCAGCCGGATCGAGGATGAGGGGCCTGGCCAGGCTCGAGATGACGTCGCCTGGTTCTATTTCCAGGTATTCGGGCCAGGCCGTGCAGACCACCAGGGCCTGGGCCCCGCTGGCCGCCTCCAGGGCCGAGCCGCAGAGCGCCAGCTGGCCCCGGTTCCCATCGGGGATAGACCGGATCGCCGGATCGTGGGCCCTTACCGTCGCCCCCAGGGCATGGAGCCGGGCCGCAATCTCCAGGGCCGCCGAGCGCCTCAGGGTGTCCGTGCCCGGCTTGTAGGCCAGTCCCCACAGGGCCACCGCCCGCCCGGACAGGTCGTCCCCCAGCTTGCGGGCTAGGCTGTCCACGACCCAGTTCTTGTGGCGGTCGTTCGAGGCAAGGGCGGCCTCGGCCAGGGAAGCCGGTCGGCCGAGCTTCCGGCCCAGAATGGACAGATAGCCCAGATCCCTGGCCAGGGTGCCCCCGGCGAAGGCCAGCCCAGGCCCCAGATAGGCCTTTGGCCCAATGCGGCCTTCGGTCCTAAGGCCCCTCTCCACCTCCTTGGCGTCGGCCCCAAGGGCCTCGCAGATGGAGGCCAGCTCGTTGGCGAAGGTGGCCGACAGGGCCAGGAAGGCGTTAATGGCGTGCTTGGTCATCTCGGCCGACTCCACGCCCATCCACTCAATCCTGTCCGTGATCGGCGAGAAGAGCCGTTGAAGCACTTCCTTGGCCCTCCCGGTCCTGACGCCGCAGACGACCCGGTCAGGGTCGGAGAAGACGGAGAGGGCCTGGCCCAGCCTCAGGTTCTCCGGTGAGCAGGCGAACTCGAGGTCCCCTCTGCCGGCCTGGGCGGCCAGCCTTTCCAGCTGCCCGACGCTGCCGGCCGGGAGCTGGGAGGAGACCAGGACCACCGTCCCCGGATCCATCAGCGGGAGGGCCTGGCCCACCCCCGAGATGACGCTCCCGGCGTCGGCGACGTCGTCCTCGTCGACCGGGGTGTCGAAGGCCACCCAGGCCACCTCGGCCCCCTGGAGGGCCTTGGCCAGATCTTCCTCGAAGGAAAGGGTCCCGTTGGCCAGCCCAGCCAGGATCTGCCCGGCCAGGCCCGGTTCGGCCACGCTGGGGAGGCCTTTCCTGAGATTGCGGACCGTTTCCCCGGAGGCGTCCCAGCCGATGGCCTGGTGCCCGGCGGAGGCCGAGCCGGCCGCCACGACCTGGCCCAGATGCCAGAGACCCAACACGGCCAGACGCATCAGCCTTCCCCCATTACCCAGCGGCTGTCGAGCAGCCAGCCGACCGTCCGCTCCACCCCCTGCCTGATGGAGAGGGCGTTGTCCCAGCCCAGGGCCCTGATCTTCCCCGTGGCCAAGAAGATGAAGGGATTGTCGCCGACCCAGCCCCTCTGGCCGCCGGAAAACTCGAGCCTGGGGCAAAGGCCCATTAACCCCGTGATCCAGCCGATGGAGTCCATAACCGTGCAGTACCCGTCGGTGCCCAGGTTATAGACGTCGAAGCCCTCGGACATGTTTTTCCTGGCCAGGAGCATGGCCTCCACGCAGTCGCCAACATACAGGTAGCTCTTCCTCTGGCCGCCGTCGCCCAGTACCGGGAGCCTTCCCGGCTCCTTGAGAAGATGGCGAACGAAGTCGAAGACATGGCCGTGGGAATAGCGCTCGCCCAGCATGGAGACGAAGCGGAAGACCAGACCCCTAAAGCCGTAGCCCTGGCAATAGGAGGAGATCAGGGCCTCACCGGCCAGCTTCGAGGCGGCGTAGAGAGAGGTCTGGACGGGGAAGGGGGCCTCCTCAGGGGTGGGAAAGACCGTGGCCTCACCGTAGACGGAACCGGTGGAGCTGAAGAAGATGTCTCTGATGCCGTTGTGACGCATGGCCTCCAGGACGTTGGAGGTGGCCAGGGTGTTCTGCTCCAGGTCCTTGCGGGGATGGGAGAGACCGAAACGGACGTCGGCGTTGGCCGAAAGGTGCCAGACCTCGGAGGCGCCCCGCATGGCCTGGGTCAAGGCGAAGGGGTCAAGGACGTCGGCCCTGACCAGGGAATAGCCTGGACAGGCCAGGGCCTTCTGGACGAACTCCTCCCTTCCGGTCGAGAAGTTGTCGTAGCCCACCACTTCCTGTCCCTCGGACAGGAGCCGGTCCACCAGGGTCGACCCGATGAAGCCGGCCGCGCCGGTCACGAAGATCCTAGCCATCTTGCCCCTCACCTCTTTGCCCGAAACCCTCGGCCAGTTCCACGATGAACCTTGGCCTGAGCTTGGTCTCCTCGTAGATGCGGCCTATGTAGGCCCCCAGGATGCCCAGGCCGACCAGCTGGCAGCCGGTCAGGAAAAGAAGCAGGATGCCCAGCGTGGCCAAGCCGGAGGCGAAATCGTACCAGCCGAAAATCTTGCCCAGGAGGACCAGAAGGGCCGCCAAGAGGGCCAAGGCGGCCATGCTGAAGCCGATTATGCCGGTCAGGCGGAGCAAGGCCCCGGAAAAGGCCACTATGCCGTTGAAGCCGATTAGGATGCTGCCGGTCAGGCGGTTGTACTTGCCCTGGCCGTCGTGACGGGCCAGGCGGTCGAAAGGCAGAAGCTTGGTCCTAAAGCCGACCACGGCCGTGAGACCCCTCAAAAAGCCGTGGCTTTCCTTGAGCCTCAACAGCTCCTCGACCACACGGCGATCCAAAAGCCTGAAGTCGCCGGTATTGCGGGGAATCTCGACCACCGCCGTCTTGTTGATGAACCAGTAGCCCAGGTAGGCCACGGCCTTCTTGACAAAGTTCTCACCTTCCCGGCTCCGGCGCTGGGGGATGACCACCCTGTAGCCCTCCTCCCTCCACAGGCGATGCATCTCGGGAATCAATGAGGGCGGATCCTGGAGATCGCAGTCGATGACGACCACGGCCTGGCCTGAGGAGTACGAGAGGCCGGCCCAGGTGGCCGCCGGCTGCCCGAAGCGGCGGGAAAAGCGCAGGAGCTTGATCCTGGGATCCTGGGCCCTGGCCGCCAGTATCAGCTCCTCGGTCCTGTCACTGGAGGGATCCAGGGAAAAGATAATCTCATGGTCGGCCGTAATGCCATCCAAGATAGGACGCATGGTCGCCAGGAAGGCCTCTATGGTCTTCTCCTCGTTGTAGACTGGAACCACGACGCTTAGTTCAGGCATACAGGCTTACCTTAATGAAAGAATGATAACATCCTTGACTCCTTAGATCGGCCTGTCCGGCCCAGGAATCTATTTTCCTGAAAACCACTGAGATTATATAATTTATTTTGGTCCATATGGCAAGAGCTATATCCATCAAGCCGTCTATATCTAGTGATTTATGATTTTTTGCCAGACCTGTGCCAGGGCCTGGCACGGACAAAAGATAGGACAGAGCAAGAATCGTGCCTGGCCTTGATTCCCCTAGGCAGTGCTTGCCTTCTCCCAGCTCCGCCCAAATACAATATTCTTATGGCTGTTATAATGCTCTTTAGCCATCCAATATCGCAGTCACCATGTGCGACTTGCCCCAGTTTGTCAAAGCTGGCTGTCTGAAGACTGAAAAGCTCTTCCAGAATAGGAGCTATCGTTTAGACTGATCAACTAGCCCATTTGACGATGCGCGCTTGATCGTATCTTGAGCAATATCTATAATATTTCGCAAAGGAAGAACCATCATGGCTATAAACCCTCTTTGTTCCAGGTCCACTTGACGATAAAGCAAAAGACATAGCCGCCGCCTGCCTGGACAATCGAGGCTCGACAATTCCCGATGCCGACAACTTCCTGTTGACCAAGGTTACGGTTGCGGATGAAGGCTATATGCCAGTCGGTCTCTATTTTTCTTAGGACCAGCACGATGCCTGTTTCAGGACCTAAGTCCAGGAAGCCGTGGATGATCCTGGACCTTGCATTCCGCTTGAGGAGGCCTTTAGGCGATAGTGGGCTGATAAAGAAAAATAGAGCCCTTGAAATTGCCATCTGGCCACAGAACATTTATTTTTGGAGCCAAGGCCATGAAACCTCTAAAATGTTTTAACATTGCCGGGCCCTGCAATTCGTCCGAACATTATATGTTGCCGGTCTTCCCACGTCTCCCCAGCGTGATCGAGATGGTTGACAAAAAATTCTATTTTATCCTCCATTCCCCCCGACAATCAGGTAAGACCACGTATCTGATTACGTTGACGGACATGATAAATGCGGAAGGCCAATATTACGCTTTGTACTGCTCCCTTGAACCTTTGGAAGGTGTCGCCGATGACAACGAGGCCATGACCCGTGTTGTCTCCCTGATATGTGATTCCCTGGCGACTTCGGAGATCGAAATTTTCCAGAGGTTGTTGGAAGAATACGAGCCGTCCAATAGGTTGACTGCCGCGACGAAAGTCAAAAACATATTGAATTTTCTATGCAGCGAGATTGACAAAGATTTGGTGGTTTTTTTTGACGAGGCTGACTGCCTGACAGGCCCTTCCCTCATAACTTTTTTAAGGCAAGTTAGATTGGGTTTCAACACCCGCTCCAGAAACCGCAGCTCAAAATTCCCAAGATCAATTGCCTTGGTGGGAATGAGGAACATACGGGACTATCTGGCCTCGAACCACCCTGAAACCTCAGGCCAGCACCTGGCAAGTCCCTACAACATCGTGTCAGAACGGTTGACCCTGGCCAATTTCACGCAGGACGAGATAGGGTGCCTCTACCGCCAGCACACCGAGTCCACGGGGCAGGTCTTTGATGACGGCGCGATCGGCAGGGCCTGCTACTGGACTGAAGGCCAGCCCTGGCTGGTCAACGCCCTGGCCTACGAGATCGTGGAGAGGCAAATTAAAGGCAATTTTTCCGCTGCCATCTCGATAGCCAACGTTGACCAGGCCGCCAAGGACTTGATTCTTTGCAATGACACCCACTTTGATTCGCTCAAGGCTCGACTCAATGAATTCAGGGTTAGAAAAGTTATGGAACCAATAGTTGTTTCAGCTGGTAATATGCCTTTCGGCTTACTAGATGATGATATTTCTTATGTCTTTGATCTAGGACTCTTAAAAAAAGATGATAAAAACAACTTAAATTACCTGCCATCCAATCCCATCTACAAAGAGGTGATTGCCAGGGCCTTATCCAGGGATATTCAGCTAAGCATGCCTACCTCATTAGCCAACAGGTGGATGGGCGAGACAACCATGGACATGAGCGGTCTCCTTCGGGCCTTTCAAATATACTGGGAGGAAACCGCTGAGCTATTAAAAGATAAGACGGGGGAAGAGGCTAACGACAATGCGTTCAAAACCAATGAAAATCTCGTCATATTGGTCTTGTATGCTTTTTTGCAACGGGTTTTAAACGGTGGAGCTGAAATAACCAGGGAATACGCCCTTGGGAGATTACGGGTTGATATATGTATCACTTATAAAGAGCATCGCTATCCATTGGAAGTTAAGATCAAGGGATACAAAAGTGAGGCAGACAACATGGAACAGCTATTGGGCTATATGGACAGATGCGGCTCTTCGGTAGGTTGGCTAGTGGTGTGCGATAAGGACTTAAGTAAAACATGGAAAGATAAACTTACCTGGGAAACAAAAACAAAAAGTGGCCAAACCATACACGTGATTGGGTGCTGATATTGCTACTTAAAACTAAAAATAAAACTATGGTATTATTTATCCTGAAAAACTTGTTCTATTTTCTAAAAAACTAAAATTATATCTTATCGCTTAACTATATCCAAGAACAGTCTTGTATAGCCTATTTAAACCATCTAGCCTCCAATATCAACAATTTAAGATATCTCATCCTCAGATATAAAAAAATGATTTTCGCTCATGGCCCGTTAACTGAGGAGAAAGACGTTTAATTTTTTGCGCTGAGTATTGTGATTGGTACCTAAATTGGCTTAAGTTATTGACATTAAAGTCTAAAGAAGATCTCAAATCGCTTCACTGCTGCTTAATGAGATTGATAATATTTCTATTGACATTTCCTATTATTTTTTTCAGTAGGCGGCAGAGAAAGCATTAATAGGATATCTCATTAGTCAAGATATCAATCTACTAATCAACCAAAAATTAATGATTTTGGTATGCTATGCAAAATCTGCGAAAAATTACGATCCGAAGATGGCTTTGACCTTAAAGCCGGTGTCGTAGATGGCCAATCCCAGATCAATAATCTCCTTGGATCTGTCGCCGAGTATTCGGTGATAGCCTTTTTCCGTGATTGCCTTTAAGGCCTCTTTGGCGCCTTTGGTCAGGGCGTCGTCAATCTCTTCTGAGGTTGGTTTAAACGCTGTGGGGGTGACGTCCTTGTAGATTTTTTCTTTCTCGCTTTGGGTGAGCTCTTTTCGAACCATATTAGCCTGTACTTCGTTAATTTCCTCTTCAGTCAAATATTCTATGGCACTTTCGGCCAGGATTGCGGTTATTTCTTCCGCAGTAGGCGTAGTCAGATGCCCTTTAAAAATAGCTTTCTCAAAATCCAAAGGTTTAAGTTTGGTTTCAACCGCTGCAGCCACCTTTATGTTTCTCTCAAATTTCGGAATCCTCTTTATGGCCACCTTGGCCAGAGCTGCATTTTTCTCGTCCTCCGTCAGCTTATTTATCTCCGGGCAATACTTCAGCTCCAGTATAACATTGACTCTATTGGGCAGTTCCACAAGAAGATCTAACCTATTATCAGACTCGGCAAGTTCCGACCGGACATCGAAGCCTAAAGCCAACAGAATCAATTGAACATATCCATGGAAAGAATTCTCACCATTAGGATTTTGATAATAGCTTACTTGAGAAAAATAGCCACTGAAGAAAGCACTCACCGCATTGGCATCCTTGGACAAGAAAGCACTAAGCAGTTCCTGGCCTTTGGCTTCTAAATCTACAGAGGAAAATCGGTTAAAAACAATGGAAAAACAATCACTATAGTAGGAAGAGGAAACTTCGTAATTTGGGAGCCTGAAAGAGTAGGATTTTACTATTTCAGGTTTCTTAGTTTCAGGGTTTATCTTGGATAAAGGCGTTATTTTATCAATCGTCAGATAACCGCTGTGGAAGAGGATAGGTATGGCTTGAAGTGTGCTTAAATCAGACTTTTTAAGGTCAGTAGATAGGTATGAGGTAAGCTTTGGCTTGATAAAATCCAATGGCCTGGCCCGAATCAAAGAGGTCAAGTGAGCTGGGCGACCACTTTGGAGCCAATAGGTGTCAAATTTTTTCTTATCTACAAAATTAAGAACAGAAAATGGATTTAAGACCCTATTTTCCCCTCCCCAGCTATATCCATCATACCAGTCGAGGATTTTGGCACGCAGGTCGCAGGTAGTGGCTGCAGGGTCTATTTCCCCGGAAATTTTGAGGCCGGATAAGGTCTTATCCAGGTTGTCTGAAAAATATAAATCTAAATCCTCAAGGGTAAAGCCACAAATGCCCTCGTACATTGGATCCAAGGATATATCATTTAGGTGGTTGGGGCCTGAATCCGTGGAAGTCAGGGTGTATCTGGTTATACCAGTGACAAAGGTGAAGTGGATACAGGGTGAGACATAGATATCTTTTAAAGTGGCGAAGAAGTCATGCAGAACCTTGGCATTTGCCTGTGCCGCCTTCGGGTTGTCCATATTCTTGGTCACCGGGGCATCGTATTCATCAATTAGGATAACAACCTTAGATTTACAATTTTGGTATAGGGCACTAATCAATTCGCCCAAATAGAGGGCGGGAGTATTTGCTTTAATTTCAAGTTTGGCGGCTTTAGCAATAAAGCTGAGTTTAGTGAGGATGCTTTCCTTAAGGATTGCAGTGGTGTCAGACTCAACAGAAAGGCTAAGAAAGAGGGTAGGATGCTTATCAAAGGCATAATCGGAGCTGTCAATCCACAGACCTTTGAAACGCTCTCGATTGCCTGTAAAAAGTTCATTTAAAGTGTGGAGAAGTAAGGTTTTTCCAAATCTACGGGGTCGAGATAAAAAGTATTCGCTCTTTGAACTCGTCAAGAGCTCATAGATGAATTTTGTTTTGTCTGCGTACAAAAAACCATCATCTATAATTTTAGCGAATGAGTAGGTCCCAAGAGGCAGTTGTTTAAAAACCATTTTAAAATTCCTTCTGATTATGCTTATTATCTGCGATATCCATCGCCAAAACAGGCTAAATAAAGGTAATTTGCAATCTGTTATCTAAAAAATAAACTCAAGGATACGTTACACATGTATAAGTTAACTATACCATATGATATGGTATTTGACAACAGACTTTAGAAACGGGGGCGAGGTCTTTGGGTTAAAATATTTTTCTAAGTGCCCCGGCGCAGTTATTCCGATCAGAATTGTTCTCATGTTTTCGGCGAACGCAGATTCTGCTAACAAGTAAAGAGGATTACTTGACAAATAATCACCTATAGATAAGTACTTTTCTCACTAAAAATGACTAATAAAAATATTTAGTATTTTTACGAAACTCAAACAGAGTAGACAGTAGCATAAACCACTCTAAAATGGACTATCAATGTTTTACTGACCTATCGAAAAATATGGTCGTAGTCCAGCTCCATTAACAAAATTTGACGCCTGAGACTTTGCTAGGTATAATGATCTAACTTTATACCTAGGAGGTCCATTATGGACGATATAGATTTGAATGATTTTTATTGTTCGCGGTAGGGAACGCCCTTTCGGACGTCCCCCCGCACAGATCCCCGCAGGCGCAATTAACGCACGGGGCTCCTCGGTCAGAGTTGTTGACGTCAGTCAGTTGATTCGAGATATGG
>JAISEK010000194.1 GCA_031264145.1 Deltaproteobacteria bacterium | reverse complement strand
TAATATAATTTATAAACAATATTTTTTGTCGTAGAAATCTAATATCACTAAAAAAATACTTACTTATAAAATATCCCGAGTTCTTCAGTGGCGACTAAATATATATAATACTAATTTTTATCAAAATAAATATTGCTAAAATTTAATAAAATAGCACATTAATATTTTTGTACTTTCACTCAATTACGTTTAATCTATTTTTAAAGTAAAATAATTTGCAGATAACCAACTATATTTTTTGACTAAAGCATACTTTTAAGTGATATAAAATTTAATTATTAGCATTAATATTATAATTAATTATATATTGCTAATTTTTATGTATATTAGATGCCAATATAATCTTTAAATGCTTAATAATATCTTTTATTTTTTTATCTGGTTCTTTAATTATCATTTGATTATTACAAAAAGTTGCTTTCAAATTTCTCATGACATGAAAAACATCTATTGTTTTATATTTATTACTATTAATTTCCTTAATAATCAAAATATAACATGCAATTGCTAAAAATGTAACCATAAGATGACCTCTTAATGTTTCTATTGTATGTGTTCGTAAAGGTAGTAAGTCTGTACAGTTTTTTCCGATATCAAATATCTGTTCTCATAGTCGGCCCTGGGGACAGCGCACGAATTCAGCACGTCCCAAAATACGGGCTTGATGAAGCTGAGACTGATTTTATCTCGACGCGCATAAAGGAGATGGCGTGATGGCGAACACAACGCTGACCGACATTGAATCATCTGCCCTCGACATTTTGAAGCAATACCCAGTGAAACGAGCCGCGCTATTTGGTTCCGCCGCAAGGGGCGCCATTAATGAACAGAGCGATTTGGATCTGCTGGTTGAGTTTATGCCTGATACTCGCGGAATCATGTTTTTCAGCCTGCATACCGATTTGGAGCAAAAATGTGGCCGCAGTGTAGATTTGTTGACTTTTGAAGCACTGGAACGCGAGGCGCGAGGTTATTTCAAGGAAAATGTCATGCGGGAAATGAGGGTCATTTATGAACGGGAGGATTGAGAATATCCTGACGCATATGCTGTAGGATGCCCGCGATGCGGTACGTTTTTCCAGACAAGCGGCTTCCTTCGAAGCATTCTGCGACGATAGCATGATTAGAAAAGCCGTCGTCATGTCACTGCTGAATATCGGAGAGCTTGCCAGCCACTTGCCGCAAGACTACATTCAAACCCATGATATCCTGCCGTGGAAAGCGATGATTGGTATGCGCAATTTAGCGGCACATGGATATCACATTATGAATCTGGAAATTGTTTGGGACACGGCCGAAAACTCCATTCCGGAGTTGCTTGCTTTTCTGGAGAAGGAGCTTGCTCAATAGGCAATTATGCGACTTGTCGAACAGACTTATTTCGTGCTGACATCATGAGGAAGACAAAAGCAGCTCTATATTCCAGCTCATTCGCATGGTTAGCTCTTAATCGGATCAATCTGGCCAGACCAACGTTGATGCCAATGTAAAAACCCTCCTTGAAATCAGGGAGGTTTTTTTCATTGGCATAATACTTTACTTGAAAACTTATTTGACGCCATAATTTCAATAAGATGAAACTTGCTTCAAGAAATTGAACCATCAGCCACAATGACTAGCCGTGCAAGTCAAGTAACCTCCCGATGATTTTCATAGCTCTGGACTTTGGGGACGTCTGGCAGTAAAATCGACTGGACCGTTGGCCGGGCCACGATGCCCGGACGCCCCCTCCGGCCTTCCGCGGTCCCGTTTCCTTCACCCGCTCCCGGTCCGGGCAGGGTCTTGACGGCAACCAGGCCAAGGCCCCTGGGCGGGCCAGGGTGCCTCACCGAGGCCCATCGATCAAGTCAGGTCAGCCACATGGACTACATCATGAAGCCCCTTGCAAGCCTCCTCGTCCTCCTCGCCCTGTCCCTGGCCTCCTGCCCTCTTGGGGCCCAGGAGGCCGCCGACCCCAACGAGGGGCCCGCCGCCCAGGCCGCGGCCCCCGAGCCGGAAAGGCCGTCGCCGGCCCTGTACCTCCCGGAGACCGAGTACGAGGCCGGCGACGTCGATCCCAGCTCCACGGTCTCCCATGACTTCGTGGTCAGGAACACGGGCACCGCGGAGCTGATAATCAAGAACGTGGTCCCCGGCTGCGGCTGCTCTGTGGCCAGCTTCACCTCCTTCATCCCCCCCGGCGGCGAGGGCAGGGTCACGCTGTCGGTGGACATCTACGCCGAGTGGGCCGGCCACAACGTCTTCAAGTCGGCCGTCATAATGTCCAGCGACGCGGTCAACCCGGACGCGAGGATAACCATCAGGGCCAGGGTCCGGGAAAAGGCCTCCGGGGCCAACGGCTGACGTCGCCGGCCGCGAGGGCCCGCCCGGCCACCTTCCTCACTTTCCCACAGGTTCCCCAAAGTGCACATCCTTTTGACCAATGACGACGGCCTCAGGGCCGATGGCCTCATGGCGGCCTACAGGGCCCTTTCCGGGGCCGGCCACAGGGTGACCGCCTGCGCCCCCGATCGCGAGAGGAGCGCCCAGTCCCAGTCCGTGTCCCTCTACTCCGGCCTTTCGGTCCAGGAGGTGGCCATGCCCGACGGGGCCACCGGCTATGCCGTCAGCGGCACCCCGGCCGACTGCTCCCGCCTTGGCTGCACGACCCTGGCCGAACCGCCGGTCGATCTGGTCATGAGCGGCATCAACAACGACAGCAACCTGGGCTACGACGCCAACTACTCCGGCACCGTAGGGGCGGCCCTGGAGGCGGCGGCCATGGGCCTGCCGGCCCTGGCCGTCAGCCTGGCCCGCTCGGACGGCCCGGACTGGCCCGGCGCGGCCGCCCTGGCCGTCAGGGCGGTCGCCCTCTTCCCTGGCTGGGACATCCCGGGCGGCGTCCTGGTGAACCTCAACATCCCCTCCCGGATAACCGACCCCGCCTGGGTCTGGGCGCCGCTGAACCTCATCGCCGTGTCCGAGTACTACAGGGTCGAGGCCGGCCCAGACGGCGCAAGGCTCTTCATGCGGGCCAGGCTGGAGGACGAGAGCCCCGCCCAGCCGGGCTCGGACGTGGACCTGTTCAGGCAGGGCCGGATCACCCTGAGCCCCCTCGGCCCGGTGCGGACCGAGCGTCAGACGCTTTCCAGGCTCCAAGACCAAATCCTGGCGGCCCCCCCCGGGACCGAGGGCCAGGCCGCGCCCAGGCGTGCTCAAGAATCCCTTTGAGATTTTCGGGCTGACCCCGGAACTGGTGGCCGAGCTCCCCGAACGGGAGCTCTTCGGCGTCCTGAAGTCCATGTACCGCGCCCTCCAGAAGACCTTCCACCCCGACATGGCCGGCCGCCGCGGCAAGAAGGCCGCCCCCGCCGGCGGCGGCAACGGCCGGGACAGGGCCGTGGAGCTCAACCTGGCCTTCGAGGCCCTGGACCTGGACAAGGACCCGGCCTCCTTCAGGAAGCTCAGGAAGGTCTACGCCTCCCGCCGCCCGGCCAGCGCCTACCGCAACAGCCTGATCCTCCAGGAAAAGCTCAACGCCCAGATGGAGAAGGAGGACCGCCTGGCCCAGAGCTTTCTGAGCTACCTGGCCCAGGCAGCCATCCCGGCCCCCGGCGACGGCCGGGACACCCCGGCCGTGCCCCTCCCGGCCAGGGGCATCCGCCTGGGCCTCTCCGACGTGGCCATCAGCAACAACATCCGCCAGGCCTCCTGGGTCCTGGGATCCAACTACAAGCAGCTGACCATCGACGCCGACGGCCAGCCCTCGGTCAAGCCCGTGGGCCGCTCCAGGTTCGCCAAGGCCAACTACATCCACCTTCTGGGCTGCGTCCCCGTGGAGTCGGTCGAGCTGATGCCCCTCCTGGAGCGGGGCCAGGCCACCAGCTTCAAGAGCCCGTCCCTCCCCCCGGGCGAGGGGGTCAATCC
>JAISEK010000164.1 GCA_031264145.1 Deltaproteobacteria bacterium | reverse complement strand
ACTTATAATTGTTACGCCTCCATGACCAATCGATTTAGCCTGAGAGGCTGCAAGCAAACGTCGTTCTCGCTCACCAAGGTGTGGCCAAATATCAGATAGTAGTTGTTTAATTTGTTGTTTGTTGTTCATTTACATAAGCATCACAATTCCGAGACTCGACAGCAGAATCTCGGATTTGTGGGGTTCCGTCAAAGATTGAGTTTTGAGACGTAGGGCTTGACGGCCCCGGCAGCGGCCAGGGCCACGGCGGCCACTCGGCCCTCTGACTCCGTGGAGTAGCGGCCGACTCTGACGTTGAAGCGACCGGTCCTCGTCCTGTAGCAATAGGCATCGTCAAAGCCCTTGGCGGCAAACCTTGCGACCATGGCCCTGGCCTCTTCCTCCGTGCTGGCCGAGCCTACCTGGATGGTGTAGGATCCCGGCTTGTCGGGTTTGGCCGGCCAGAAGCCCTCGTCATCGGGAGCCGGCTTGGGGGCCGTCTCGGCCGCCATGGGCGTGGTAACGGCAAGGCTGTCGATTCTGGCTGGCGGGCCGGCTTCCGCCTGGCCTTCCCGGCCCGGGGACGGTGGCCTCTGGTCGGCGGCCGGCGTGGCCTGGGCCTCCGTCCGGCCAGCACCGATGGCCGTGCCGGCCATACGGGCCTCTTCGGCCACGTGGGTCGGCGTGGCGGGTGAGTTTTCTGCGAAGGCGGCCCAGTATCCGGAGTTCGAGGCCCTCTGGCCGGGCCCAGGGGAAACTATGACGACCGGGTAGGCCTCGGATATGGGCTCAAGCTCGTCGTCCAGGGCGGGGGCCCCGTCGGCCAGGGCCTCGTTCGCGGAGATAGGGGAGATGGCCGTGGCCTCGTTCGTGGAGATTGGGGAGATTGGGGAGATGGGCGTGGCGTCCGGGTCCAGGGTGGCCCGGCCGACGATGAAGCCCAGGATGAAGATCCAGGCCAGGACCAGGAAGGAAAAGAGAAGCCTGGTCAGCCACTTGACCGGGCTCAGCCAGCCAGGGTCGCCCCTTGGGGGCAGCTTTCTCCCTTCTGTCCCTTTGGTCTGGTCCTGGCCCTCCTCCGCTTCCCCATGGCCGTCCTTCCCGAGCCCGTCCGGCTTGGCCTCCTGGCTGGACTGCTCCCTGTCCTTCGGCGTCGGGGCAGATTGAGCTGCCTGGGCCTGGGCCTTGGCAGTGGGGGCCCTGGCCCCGTCGGTGACGATGCCCTGGTGCCTGGCCGGGGGGAGCGGCACGGCCTTGAAGACCTTGGAGAAGGCCTTGTACATCTCGCTGTTGGTCGGCTTGTCGGGGCTAGGTGCGGGATCGAGCTGGCCCCCCAGGCTTCTGAGGCGGTAGTGGTCGAAGAAGGTGGTCTCCCTGGACAGGAGCCGGTCTACCAGCTTGCCCACGTTTTGCCTTAGATCATCCTGGCCCGGTGGCACCGGGATACCAGGCTCAAGTTTCCCTTCCTGGACCTTTTCATCCATGCCCATATTTTTTCCCCGGAAAACCCAGACAATGAGCGAATCAGGACCCTGTTTCCAGGTCCCGGGCCAGGATCGGTTGGAATGGCTGGCCGGCGGGCATCTGGAGGGCGCGAGGGAGGCAAACGGAAAAAGCGAGGACCCCAAAAGGCAAGACACCACCAGCCGGGCCGCCGGCCAGGATGCCTACATCTTCTCTGGTGCCTCCACCCCAAGTAGAGAAAGACCGATGACGGTCACCTGCTTGACGGCCTGTGAAAGCTCCAGCCTGGCGGCGGTCAGGCCAGGATTGGCATCGTCGACCAGGCGGAAGGCCCCATAGTATTGGTGGAAGAGCTTGGCCAGGCCCGACAGGAAGGCTGTAAGGACATGGGGCTCCAGGCGCCGAGCTGCCGATCTTATGGTCTCGGGGAAGCCGGCCAGGGTCTTTATGATTTCCAGCTCCTCCTTGGCGGTCAGGAGGGCCGGCTCCGATTCGGCGGCCAGGCGGCCGGCCTTGGCCAGGAGGCTGTTGACCCTTGCGCAGACGTACTGGACGTAGAAGACCGGGTTGTCGCGGTTTTGGCTCTTGGCCAGGTCGAGGTCGAAGTCCAGGGTCGACTCGTGGCTGCGGGTAAGGAACATGAAGCGGGCCGCGTCGGGACCGACCTCGTCGAGGACCTCCCTTAGGGTCACGAACTCGCCGCTGCGGGTCGACATGCCCACGACTCGACCGTCGCGGATGAGGTTGACCATCTGGACCAGGACCACGCCTAGCGCCTGGGGCTCGCGGCCCAGGGCCTGGACGGCGGCCTTGACCCTCGGGATGTAGCCGTGGTGGTCGGCTCCCCAGACGTCGATCAGGATGTCGTAGCCCCGGTCGAACTTTTCCTTGTGGTAGGCGATGTCCGAGGCGAAGTAGGTCCTCTGGCCGTCCGACTTGACCAGGACCCTGTCCTTGTCGTCCCCGAAGGGCGTTGACCTGAACCACAGGGCCCCGTCTTTCCGATAGAGGTGCCCGTGGCTCTCCAGGAACCTGAAGCTATCCTCGACCAGGTCCCGGTCATAGAGGCCTTTTTCCGAGAACCAGGAATCGTGCCTGATCCTGAAGTCGGCCAGGTCCTTCCTGATCCCTCCGAGGATCCGTTCGATCGCCATTTGGCTAAGGAGATCCGCCTGCCGCTCCGGCGGTAGGTCCCAGAAGCCCTGGTCCAGGCCAGGGGCAAGCTCGGCGGCGATCTCGGATATGTACTGGCCCCGGTAGAAGTCCTGGGGAATCTCGACCTCCAGGCCAAGGGTTTCCCTAAGCCTGGTGAGGACGGAGTTTCCCAGGATGCGTGTCTGCCGGCCTGCGTCGTTGACGTAGTACTCGCAGCCGACTTCGTGGCCGGCGAAGGAAAGGATCCTGGCAAGGGCATCGCCAAGGGCGGCCCCCCTTCCGTGGCCGACATGGAGTGGCCCAGTGGGGTTGGCCGAGACGTACTCGACCAGAATCCTGCGCCCGCTGGGCTCGCCTCGACCGAAATCAGGGCCCAGTGAGCGGATCCTTTTGAGGGCCCGGGCCCAGAAGGCCTGGGAGAACCTGAAGTTTATGAAGCCGGGGCCGGCAATCTCCATTGACTCGATGAGGTCGTCCTGGCCCTCGATGGCCTCGACGATCATCAGTGCCAGATCCCTTGGCCTCAGGCCCAGGGGCTTGGCCAGCGTCATGGCCGCGTTGGTGGCCAGGTGTCCGAAAATGGGGTTGTTGGGCTCCTCCAGGACGAAGTTGCCAAGGTCAAGCCCTTCGGGCCAGCCGTGTTTCCGGGCCAAGGCCGCAAGGGCCTTGGCCAGTTTGTCTCCAAGGGTGTCTTTCATTAAATGTTCCAAAATGAGATGGAGGCCGGTTGCCTGTCTGGCCACTCCGGCCCATGGAGTGAGGGGAGAGGGGCAAGGTGGCGCAGTCTCGCCCGCCCCGTCCGGCAAAAAAAACCGAGGCGATCGGTGGCCTCAGGACGCAACGTAGGTCCTGGGGTTTAGCCGCCCGAAAAGGCACAGGGCCTCGTAGGCGTTGGTGTCCTGCCATGATCCGGCCAGGTCGGCCCCGATGGCCTTGCCGTCCTGGCGGCCGAGGAGCACTATTTCCTGGCCTGGCTGGGCCCCCATCGCGGACACGTCATACATGGAGAGGTTCATGCAGACCCGGCCAAGGAGCTTGGCCATCTTGCCGTCCACGAGGGCGTGGCCTGTCGAGGAGCGAGTCCTGCTGAGCCCGTGGACGTAGCCGATGGGGGCGGTCCCGAACTTGATGTCCCTGGTGGCCGTGAAGGTGCGGTCGTAGCCGATGGTGTCGCCGGCCCTGGCCTCGCCGACCTGGATGAGCCGGCTGGACAGGGACATGACCGGCTCCAGGGACCTTATCAGGTTCTTGGACTTCCTCGCCCCGGCCAGGGCAGGGGAATTCACGGCCAGGGGGGAGTAGCCGTAGAGGAGAAGGCCGACCCTGCTTAGTCCGTCGGGAAAATCACGGTGGGCCAGGGTGCCCCCGCTGGCCAGGGCGCTGTACCTTATGGGGAATCCCAGGATCCTCGCGGCCTTTTCGCCAACATCGAGGAGGCGCGCCAGCTGCTCCTCGGCCCCGCCGTCACCGCTGGTGGCCAGGTGGGTGGCCAGGCCCTCTATCCTCAGGTTCTTGAAGGTGGCGATGTTTGAAAGGCAGTAGCCGGCCCTGTGCCATTGAAGGCCCAGGCGGCCCATGCCGGTGTCCACCTTCAGCCAAATTCTGGCCTCCGTGCCCAGGGACTCGGCTGCCTTGGAGAGCGAGCGGATCTGTCTGAGATCGTAGGCCAGGATGACCAGCCCGGCCTCGATCGCCCTGAGGCTTTGGATGGGGCCCATTAGGCCGGCCAGCACGTGGATGTCCGCGCCTAATGGGTATCTCCTTAGGCACAGGGCCTCCTCGAGGTCCAGGACGCCCAGGTCGGTGGCCCCGGCAGCGGCAAGGGCCTGGGCGCAGGGGACGAGGCCGTGCCCGTAGGCGTCGCCCTTGACGACGGCCATGACCGGGTGGCTGGCGAAATCGGCGATCCTCCTGTAGTTTCTGGACAAGGCCCCAAGATTTATGCTGCATTTGTTAAAGGAGCTTGAGGTCATGTCAATCCCGTAAAATATCAGGGGGCTGTGTCGTTTGTTTGGCCAAGGGACCTGCCGCGTGGCCAATTGTTTCTGGCGATGGGCCATTTCGGCCAGAACTATCCGGGTTGGGTTGGCACAACTCTGGCCATTGGATTTTAAATTTATCACATAAAAGATAAATAATCAATATAGAAATTCAATTAAAATTTAAGACTAAACCTTAGCCTAGAAGACCAGGCCAAGGTCTGAGATTAGGCTAAGAGTTTTGAATAGGCTTCTTTAAATATCTCGCCAGCGGATCCAAGGGAGTTGCCCAGGCCAGAGATTTGTAGCCTTTGTTCTGGTATTTAACACCTATCTTCAGCGTCATGGTCTTAAATGCCCCAAAATCGGAGGTCGTCCGCCTTAGTCCCCGAGTGCTCTTCTGGCGGCTGGCTGGTTTTATGCAGAGCCTGGATTATATTTTTATTACTTCTTAAGGTGAAAGTAATTATATAATTTTTTAAATAAATATTATAATTATTTATTATCAATTAAAAATATTTATATTTTAAAATCATATAAATTAAAAATTTAGTAATTAATAGTAATAATTTAAGCTAATCTCGGCACCCAGTACAAAAATCAAACGTCTTGCTCCCTAGGAAACAGGCCATGAATGAATACCATTTAGTTTATCTGAGGACGGTGTGCCTCAAGTTGTTGGTATTGCCTTGTAAATTATAGTTGCCATGGCAGGTCATTTTGGGGTTTCCAGGGTTTGTTCTCGCATCATCAAAATTTGCGGAATTCATGTTGGAAGTAATTCTTATGGCCAATGCTGGCCGCTCCCAAGGCGAGATAGCGGGAGGTGCGATGGTCGGGGCCGGTCTGTCCGGCGAGGGGCTATGATTGACGCCAACGGCCCAATTATCAGGCCGACAGGTTTTTGTGGGGGCAGGGCTTGCCTTTTTGGCCGGGCTGAAATAAACTACTACTCGTTCAGCCGGTTGGGCCAGGACTCCAGATGTCAGGACAGTCCCTCCGGCTTAAAAATTGATGGGCCAATGGTTGGCCCGGGCCGGCTCTTCAAGGGCGGGCCATATTTTTTTTATGCGAGGCGCCGCGTGACTCCGGCCCATGGGTCGGGGACGCTGGGCCAGCCAGACGGTTTGGCGGCCGGGCAGTCCTTCGTTCAATGCCTGCGGAGGATTGGACGCTGGTCAGCCGAGGAAGCGGGAACCAACCGAGGAGACCAGGGGCGGCGACGTTTCCGGCTCCGCGCTAATCCCCCGGCTTTGGGCGGGGTAGGACGCCAAGCTAACCAATCCAGAGGGACATCATGGAGCTAACTCCCATCACCCGCGACGGGATGGCCAGGCTGAAGAAGGAACTCGACCGGCTCATCAAGGAGGAGCGGCCCAAGACCATAAAGGCCATCGAGGAGGCCAGGGCCCATGGGGATCTTTCCGAGAACGCCGAATACCACGCCGCCAAGGAACGCCAGGGATTCGTAGAGGGCCGTATTGGCGAACTCCAAGGCCAGCTTGGCTCCTGCCAGGTCGAGGAGATCGCCGGGCCTTACGACCGCTGCGTCTTTGGGGCCACGGTCACCCTGGAGAACGTCGGCACCGGCGACTCCAGGACCTACACACTGGTTGGACCCTACGAGTCGGCACCGGAAAACGGCTTTTTGTCGATCGCCACGCCCATAGGGCGGGCCCTTTTGGGCCGGGAAGAGGGGGATGAGGTCAAGGTCAACACCCCCAAGGGCCCTCAGGACTACTTGATCGTCAACGTCAAGTGAGAAGTGGCCACGCCGATGGGCGCAAGTTCCACCCAGGGTTTGAGGCTTCTTGAACCCAATTCCGCCTAAGGCCCAAGCCGCGGGCCACTTTGGGGTGTTATATGAACATAGTCATAGCGGGGGCCGGCGTGGCCGGCGTGACTGCGGCCGAGACGGCCAGGCAGGTCAATCCCCAGGCCGACATAACCGTGTTTTGCCTGGAGCGCGAGTCGATGTATTTCCGGCCGCGCCTGCCTGACATAGTCAGCGGCAACCTGGCCATGGAGAAAATTTTCGCCCATCCCGACAGCTGGTACCAGGAAAAGAACATAGAGCTCAGGAAGGGCGAAACCCTGGTGGAGGTCTGTTCCGACAATAACCAGGTCAGGGGCTCTCTGGGCAGCCGCCTCATCTATGATCGGCTCCTCATCGCCACCGGCGCCGAGTCCAGCCGGCCGGCCCCGGTAAACTATGATCTGCCTGGCGTCTTTACCGTCCGCCATCTCTACGACGCCATGAACCTCCACTACGAGGCCAAGAGGAGCAAGGCGGCAGTCTTGATGGGTGCCGGTCTTCTGGCCCTGGAAATCGGCTGCGCCCTGGGGGCGCTGGGCTTGGCCGTCCATGTCCTGGAGCGGGCCGACCGCATCCTGCCCAGGCAGACCACCCCGGCCAGCTCGGCCAGGCTGAAGGACCACCTGACCGAGCATGGCCTGATTTTCCACCTTAATTCCTCCCTGACCGGACTGGGCGGACAGGATCGCCTCCAGCGGGTCGAGCTCTCAGACGGGAGCCACATCGACGCCCAGATCCTGGTGGTTGCCGCCGGGGTCACCCCCAACCTGGAGTTGGCCAAGTCCATGGGCCTCAGGACCGACCGGGCCATCATGGTCGATGGCTACATGGAGACCTCCAAGCCGGGGGTCTTCTCCGCCGGGGACTGCGCTCAGACACCCGATGGTGCCGGTGGGCTGTGGACCATTGCCAGGGCCGAGGCCTTGATTGCCGGTCACAACGTCGCCTGCCCTCCCGAGGAACGCAAGGTCTACCAGCCCCAGGCACCATCCAGCACCCTCAAGGTGGCTGGGTTGGATCTGGTGGCCGCAGGCAACATCGACCCGGACAACAAATTGTCCTCGGCCGTCCACGAGTCGGACGGCTTTTACCGCAAGGTGGTGGTCGATGGAGACGGCCTGGTCGTGGGCTACACCAACCTAGGCACCGCCAAGGGGAACCGGGAATTGGCCGCGGCGCTTGGGAAGACCCGCCTGCCCGGCGACATCCTCAAGGCCCTGAGCGACGAGGCCGATTTCGACTTCGGCCGCCTCAAGGCCCTGTCCTCCTGACCGGGGCCCCTTTACGCCACCAGGCGGTGGCTAGGGAAAAAGAAAGACCACCAGCGTCCACCATGTGGCGGCGGGTGGTCTTTCTTTTTCCATTCCGGGGCTAAGACGTTTCGGCCCCGCGGCCGGGACGGGTACGGGCCCGTCAGGTGCTCCGCTCGAAGATTATGCGGTGATCGACCAAGTGCATGCTCCTTATGCGGCCATTTAGGATTTTCTGTTCCCCAAAAATGCTGGTCACCCTCCAGGCGTTGTCGCCTTCGGGCAGAAGCTCGTCCACGGCCTCCAGGAAAAGCACGCCGGCGTCATCCTCCTGCCCTGGGGCCACGATGTAGATATTTGACTCACACATGACTTTTTCTCCTAAAATAACCAATTCGATCTTGGCCGGCACATCTTTGGCCGATGCCAACGCCAAGAGGACGCCTGACTGGCCTTGTCGGGACGTTTTGCCGGCCGACGGCCGGCCCCAAAGGTGGCGGCACCGTCCTCCCGCCGGGGCGACGGTGCCCTGGAAAACGGATCACCTGAGGTTCCTCAATATCTCCACGGCCTTCGAGACCAGGTGGGGCAAGGGCTCGCTCTGGAAACCGGCCAGGATGACCTTTTCCTGGGACAGGGGGATGAAGACCTTGACCACGTCGGCGCTCATGACCGCCTCGGCAATGGCCGCGGTGATCTCGCCCATCATGGAGTTGGCCCAGCCGACGGCCATGGGTGCCACCAGGGCGTCTACCTTGGCCAGGCTTACCCTGATCGCGTTCTCGCCGGTGGCCCCCCTGTTGGCGCGGGCCCGCATCATGGTCTCGGTGGCCGTGGAGTTGGCCCCCAGGGCCCAAATTTCCAGCGACTCCTGGAATTCCCGCCGGATTTCCTTGATCACGGCCGCCCCTATGCCTCCGCCCTGGCCGTCCAGGACGGCCACGATGGGCCCTGTTTTTGTGTACCTGAGCGACGACATCTCAATCCCGAATGGTCTTTTCCAGCTTTGGAAGGGTCTCGGGCCGGTGGCGGTCCACGTACTTGTCCTCGCCTGGGCGCCTGGTTTTGTTCTCGTAGAGGCCCTCGTCAACCCTGACGAGCTTGGTGAAGCCCTTGTCCCGGAGCTCGCAGTCTAGGAGCCTTTTTTTTATCGCCGGTGCCCCGATTACCCTCTGCACCCTGACCCCACACCAGGGGCAGACGGTCAGCGGGAGATCCCTCGCTGGCTGGTCGAATTCAAAGTCAGGGTAGTGCTCGCAGGAGCGGCTGTCGGCACTGTGCCTGTAGGAGTATAAGGGCATGGGCGAAGTCCTGGCTGGTCGTGTTTGGGCTTCCCCGAACCCCTACTCAGGGGAACGGTGAAGGGCGGTTGGGCCATTTGGGCCTTTCCCGTGCGTTGGTGTCGCCTAAACCTGGCCCATGATATCACAGAAATCGTCCAGAAAAAAAACCACCCCCTTCACTGCCCGGCAGTCCCATGCCGTGAGGTAGCCTGGGGTTGCCAGGGCAGGGACGCTAATTTTGGCGGCCTGATCAGCGTTAGCATCCCTAACAGAAGGAAATTGCTTCTCCTTACGGTTAATTAAAGCGTTTAAAATATAAAAAATATTTCTATATTTATTTTAATATATTGTATTATTAAAATATATGTTAAATTTACTAAAATATATATTTGTAGGCCCTACTTTGATTTTTCTGTCAGGCCATGGTATATATCCCATCTAGAGACTTAAACGATCAAAAGGCGACAAGCCCGGGCCCCCATCCGGGACAGGCCCCAGGGCCGGCCATGCCCGCCCTGGGGCAACGCCAATCCCACCGTCCAAGCCCTTCCGAAAGGATGCAGTACCTTGTCCAACACCAACATCAGACTGGGCTTGATAGTGGACGCCCGCCGGGAATTGCACCTCTCTGCCGGGGAGATCCGTCGCGACGAGACGTCCAAGCCCGAATTCGAGCACATGGAGGAAAGGATCATGACCCTTGACGGGCCGGCCTTCATGAGGGTTGGCCTTGCCCAGATGGGCTCCGTCCACGTCTCGGGCCTGGAAGTGGTCAACCACAGCTACCCTGGCGATAGCCTGGAACTGGCCTGGTATTTGCCGGACGAGGAGGAACCGGGCCAGGCCAGGGACATCCATCTGGCTCAGGTCGGCCTGATTCCCCAGGCCTACCCCCGGCCCAGGGCCGAGAAGGACCATGTCTGGCGTTTCAGGGTCGAGGGCCGGGGACCTGTCTCTGAGACCTATTTCTTCCAAATCGGCTTCCAGCCGCCCTTCAAGGCTTCCGATCTGACAATCTACCTGACCGACCTGAGTGCCTATGGCTTCAATTCCCTGGTTATAAGCCGCATCCTTTACTGCCACCGGGCCCCGGCCTACACCGAGGGGGACCTGGGCCTGTCTGAATTGATTAGCCAGGGGCTTCTGGAGGATTGACGCCGGGCCAGGATGCCTATTATCGGACGTTATTTCGCTCCCTGGCATTCCCGTTTCCCCGTCCCATTGGCGGGGAGGGCTGGTCCGGACATCGTCCCCAGCTTGCCCAGCGCGGCCTGGTGCCCCTGTCCGGCGGCCAGGGAGAGCCACTTCAGGGCTTCCTCGCGGTCATGGGCCAGGCCTTCCCCCTCAAGCAAGGTCAGGCCAAGCCTGTACTGGATCTCAGTGTTGCCCAGCCTGGCCACCAGTCGGTACCATTTGGCGGCCTCGGCCAGGTCCTTGGGTACCCCGACCCCGTCATAGAATATGTCGCCGAGGCGGCGCATTGCCTCGTGATCTCCCTGCCCCGCTGCGAGGCGGAACCATCGGATGGCCAGGTCATTGCCCCTGGCTCCCCCATAGTGCTTCATCCCCTGGATATACTGTGAGGCCACGTGTCCGCTCTCGGCGGCGAGTCGATACCATTTCTCGGCCTCGGCCTTGTTCTTGGCCATGCCTTCTCCGTCCTCAAGGAACTTGCCCAGAAAGAACCGGGCCTTGGCGTCTCCGAGCTCCGCGGCGGAACGGATGAGTCTTGCCGCCTCGATCATGTCCTCAGGGTCCTTTCTGTTTAGGTACAGGGATAGGCCGCGCTCGCTTAGGGATCTGGCCTCGGTTCCTGAAATGTCTATGGGCATGTCGTCGTTGCCTCAAAAAATGACGGTCTGGAGACTGGCCGTGGCTTGGCGGCTTCCAGCGTTCCACAGGAATTGTCCAGCCACAGCTGTCTAGGCTGTTTCTTTGTTGACAAGTACATTTGTGTAAATATATGTAATTTTATAAGTTTATGTTATTTATGAGTCCGGATCATGTACGCAATTTGCGAATTTACGATTTGCGTATGGTTTCTTGTCGTTTTGATTCGTGGCCTGGCCAGACGTTTTTTGGGAGAATATTTTGGTGATATATTAAACAATTATCCCCAATGATGGCTTAGACTAGTTATTTGGTGATATCGGATTGGCTTTTGGCTCACCAGGTTTGCCCAAGCCAGACCAAAGGCTCGCTTGGTGCCACAGGACTGGGGCTGGGCTTCCGAGCTGGCCATCTACCTGATTGGCCTCGGCTCCTTGATCTCTGTCCGCTTTCCATAAGCCGCATCCAACATGGGTGCCTGGCCGCAGTCCACGCCGGGAGGAGCTTGGCCTGTCGGAATGGATTGGACTGGTGGCTACAGGGAGTGGAAGAGTTGGCCAGGCCTGCCGGCCTTGGAACCGGGCAGCCCGGTCCCTGGCCCGGCCTTAGCGAGCCATTTTCCGTCCACTGTTCATCATGGATCTTCCAGGGGCCAGAGGACTCTCTATTTCGCGTCGTTCCCCGCTTCCTTGTCGGGGAACCCGAGGCCGGACATCGCCTCCAGTCTGGCCAGCGCGGCCTGGTGCCCCTGTCCGGCGGCCAGGGAGAGCCACTTCAGGGCTTCCTCTCTGTCATGGTCCAGGCCTTCCCCTTCAAGCAATAGCAGGCCAAGCCTGTACTGGATTTCCGTGTTGCCCAGTCTGGCCACCCGCCGGTACCACGTGGCGGCCTCGGTCAGGTCCCTGGGTACCCCGTTCCCGTTATAGTAGATATCGCCAAGGCGGCGCATTGCTTCGCTATTTCCCTGCCCCGCCGCGAGGCGAAACCATCGGATGGCCTGGCCATCGCCCCTTGAGCCGTGTTTCAGTCCCTGGATATACTGCGAGGTACCATGCCCACTCTCGGCGGCGAGGCGATACCACTTTTCGGCCTCGACCTGGCTCATGGCCATGCCTTCGCCGTCCTCGTAAAACATTCCTAGATAGAACATGGCGGTGGAGTCGCCGAGCTCCGCGGCTGAACGGATGAGCTCTGCCGCCTTAATCGTGTCCTCTGGGTCTTTTCTATTGTGATACAGGGATAAGCCGCGAGCGCTTAGGGATTTGGCCTCGGTTCTTGAATCAATTTCAGACATGTCGTCGTTGCCTCCAATAATGGCCGGCCTGGTGACTGGGCCGAGGCTTGCCGGCACCAGTGTTCCCAGGAATTGTCCAGTCATGGTTGCCCATGAAAGATAAACCTTGCGGATATAGATTCATTTGGCCATAGGATTTTATAAGTCTATGTCATTTATGAGTCCATGTCAAGAAAAAATTATCATATGCATTTTTACTTTTTAAGCCAAACATATTTTTATGACCAAATTTAAACACTGTTGTTTACATCGTATTCGCTGAATGCCTTGGCTTAATCCTGGCATGGCAGGCTGGAGATGGCCCGAAGACCATGTTTATCGGGTCCAATTTTCGTATTTTATAAACACTTAGTGCCTCCGCCAGAATCGGAATAGCCATGTTTTTAGGACGCTTTTGCCCTCGTTTGGCCCGAGGCCCTTGGTCCTGCGGCCAAACGTGGCCATCGAGGGTGATTTGGCGGCGACCTCGCGATGGTGGATCTGGACGGTCCATGTCCCCTCTGGCCGGGTCATCCGGCGAGGCTGCGAGGTCTTTTTGCGTTGTGAGATATGACGGCAATGGTTACAGGGAATGTCTTTTTGACGGCTTAGCAAGGCAACATGGCGAAACCGGGAAAACTAGCCGCTAGTATTTTGATGATAACTGAAATGTTAGCGGGATAGGGCAGGCTTTGGCCTGGTTTTTGTCTCTTGGGATGGTTGTTTGCCGCCGGCCGGTTGGCCCCGGCCAGTCAAAGGTCCTCTCGGTGCACCTGGTTGTGTTCACCATGGCCCAGAATTTGATTTATGGCCGGAATTACGCTATATTTCATAATCGCCGGAAGGCCTGGCGCCATTCTGGCGGGCAATGGCCATCTGGACGGCTGCGCCGTACTCCCAGGCCTGATTTTTCCACTCACGAGGTCTCCCATAGCCAGCGACAATTACTACATCCGACGAAGCCCAGTCGCCCCTAGAATGGCGCTAGCGCTGCTGGCTGGTCTGATCCTGGCGGCCGGTTGCGGCCTCACCGAGAGGATGTTCCCGTCGGACCACGCCGAAAAGCCCCAGTCCCAGGCTGCCGCCCCGGTGGAGGCGGATCAGGCTTCCCTCAAGGTCAGCGGCGGCCTGGCCAGCGACGGGGTGGCCCCGGCCGAGTCGAGCCTCTTTTCCGACCTGCGAGCCGTCTGGGTCGGCAGCTTCCTGGACCCGGAGCCGGCGGCCAAAAGCGTGTCCGTCTTCCAGCGGCTGGGCCTGGCCTCCTTCACGGTCAAGAAGACCCTGGTCAGCAAGGGCCTCTTCTCGGGCGATCCCATAGGGGACTACCACCTGGTCTTGGTAGGCCTGTTTGGCGAGCACGCCGACGCCGAGGCCCTGGGCAGGCGCCTCCAGGCCCAGGGCCTGGTGGCCAACTGGCAGGTGGTGCCCTCCGATGACCCGGGCGAGATGGGCCAGGCCCAGCGGCAGACCGAGCGGCTGTCCCAGAGGGCCGGGAAGGTGGCCGAGGCGGCCCAGGGCAAGGCCGGCCAGCCCCTGTCCGCCGATGCCCCGGCCGCGACCGGGGAGGCCTTCAAGAACCTGGTCGAGGGACGTTTCGTCGGCAGTTTCCGGGACTACCAGCGGGCCAGGCAGGAGGCCGAGCGCCTGAGCGCTGGCGGCTGGCCGGCCTCGGTCGTCTCTGATCCTGGGACAGGTGGCCTGTGGTACAGGGTCATCCTGGCCCAGCCCTCCGACCATCGCGACTTCAGGGCCCCGCCAGGGGAAATCGAGCGGGCCCAGGCCTCGGCCGCGAGCCAGGAGGGCCTCGTCTTTCTGGTCGATACCTCGGGGGCCAAGGGCGTCTGGGGCCGCCTCGAGCCCTCGCCCGACCGCCGGGACGCCTCGGCCTGCGCCGGCTTCTCCAGGGCCGGGCGCCTGATGACCTGCCTGGAGCGCCTCATAGGCTACATCCCAGACACCGGCATCCTGGTCGCTGTCAAGCCCATTGGCGAGAAGGCGGCCGCCGGCCTGGTCGACAGGGTGGTCAGGCCCGTGCGCTCCCTCGTGACAGGCGACAGGACGGCCTACACCGAGGCCAAGTCGGCCTACGGCCCGGCCATCTACAACCGGCCGGACATGATGGCCAGGATCAGGGCCCTTGAGGTTGGACCAGACCCTGTGCCCATGAGCCCGGCCCTGGACGGGCTTGGGGAACTGGCGGCCATCCCCGGACGAAAGACGGTGATCGTCTACTCTGAGTTCGGGCTCCCGTCCGACGCCGAGGCGGCCGTGGCCGCCATGGGACGCCTCAGGGGCCAGTACGGGGACTCCCTGCGCGTCCACGTCGTCTACGGTGACCCTGACGGCCAGGGCTGGCTCATGGCCGGGAACCTGGCCAAGGCCGCCGGGGCCGGCCAGCCCTGGGACGGCTGCCGGCTCCTGGCCGACAACGCCTATTTCGAGAAATTCGTCAAGACCGTCTTCAGCAGGTAGCGGCCTTGGAGGCAGAAAGCGATTTCCCGGCCCCGGCCCGTGGCCAGAAAGGCCAGGTCCGCGGCCGGTCTGCCTTGGCCTGAGAGGATCGGGCCAAGTTATCCACAAAAAACCCAGGGCCTTATGTCCAATCGGGCCTGCCAAAAGGTATTTCACAGAAAAGTTGAGGCCACATGTCAGACAACTCCTACACTAGGGTTACCTTCTTCTCCGGCGAGAACGTGCCCCTCGAGATGCACAAGGCCCGCATGGTCCAGCGCATCCACCTCATCTCGGCCCAGGAAAGGCTCTCGGTCCTGACCCAGACCGGCAACAACACCTTCCTCCTGCCCAACCGCGACGTTTTCCTGGACATGCTGACGGACAGCGGGGTCAACGCCATGAGCGAGGTCCAGTACGCCGCCATGCTCATGGCCGACGACAGCTATGCCGGCTCGGAGACCTTCTACCGGCTGGAAAAGACCATCCAGGACTTCTTCGGTACCCAGTTCTTCCTGCCCGCCCACCAGGGGAGGGCCTGCGAGAATATACTGGCCAGCTCCTACGTGACGGCCGAGACCCCGACGGTGATCACCAACTACCACTTCACCACCACCAAGGCCCACATCCTTCTCAGGGGCGGCCAGGTCCTGGAGGCCATCAGCGACGCCGGGCTGTCGACCCAGAGCGATCTGCCCTTCAAGGGCGACTACGATTTGGACAAGCTCGATGCCCTGGTCAGGGGGGCCGGCGGACCGGGGAAGATTGCCTTCGCCCGCATCGAGGCAGGGACCAACCTCATCGGCGGGCAGCCGGTCTCACTGGGAAACATGCGCGAGGTTTCAGCCTACTGCCGGAAGAACGGCCTTTTGCTGGTTTTTGACGCCTCGCTCCTGGCCGACAACCTGTATTTCATCAAGACCAGGGAGGAGGAGTGCCGCAGACGGTCCCTGACGGAGATCGTCAGGGAAATCGCCTCACTGATGGACGTCATCTACTTCTCGGGACGCAAGCTGGGTTGCGCCAGGGGCGGGGGCATCTGCACGTCCAACAGGAAGGAGTACATGCGCATGCGCGACCTGGTCCCGCTCTACGAGGGCTTCCTGACCTACGGGGGCATGTCCGTCAGGGAGATGGAGGCCATGGCCGTGGGCATAAGGGAAACACTGGACATCCACAACATAAGCCAGACCCCGCTGTTCGTCGAGGCCCTGGGGCAGGAGCTTCAGGCCAAGGGTGTGCCGGTGGTCACGCCCTTCGGCGGCCTGGGCTGCCACGTCGACGCCAGCCGCTTCATCCCTCAGGTGCCCCAGGAGCAGTACCCGGCGGCGGCCCTCTGCTCGGCCATATACCTGGTCAGCGGGGTCAGGGGCATGGAGAGGGGCACCCTCTCTGAGTCCCGCAACCCCGACGGCAGCGAGCATCTCTCCAACATGGAGCTGGTCCGCCTGGCAGTGCCCAAGCGCGTCTTCACCCATTCCCAGCTCAAGTTCGCCGCCGACCGGATCGGCTGGCTCCACGAGAACAGGGACTTAATCGGGGGCCTGGCCTTCGAGGATGAGCCCAGGACGCTCAGGTTCTTCCTGGGCCGCCTGAAGCCGATCGGCGACTGGCAGAGGCGCCTGGTGGAGAAGTTCGTCCAGGACATGCCCTCCGGTCTCTGATTGTGATGTTGACTGCGAGTGCGAAAAAGGCGGGGCCCCAGGGCCCCGCCTTTTATTGGCGGCCGGCGTCTTCCCCAATGCCGGACGGGAACCACGGCAAGGTTGCCAGCCGGGCGGCCGTGGCCCGAATTCCCGCCACTGTCTTGCAAAGACGTATGAAACGGCCCGGGATGCGTTGGAACCCCGAAACTGCTCACATGCTTACATGATGGCAAAATATCGGAGCCTTCTCTGGGGAGTCTCAAGCCAGTCTGTCGGCATTTTGGGATCACACCACAGAGAACACACGTTTTCCTTGGGTGCTTCCAGACTGCGACAGAAACTCATAATTTTTAGTGCTACAAAAATCTGCATCTCTTTGTGGGTATAGATTCCGAACTACACTTTATTTAAGATCTGTGTTATCCTCATCTTGTCAGGTTGACTCTGACAGAAAGGATAACCAGCATGACGAAACGAAAAGAACTTAAACCCGAAGATTCAAACGACAAAATCACACTCGACATATTAAGGGAAATTACATCTTACTCTGACGAATTAGGTCCAACACCTTTGGCAAAAGCCAATCTTCTTCAGATCAAAAATCATTTGAATTTACTCATCGCTCACCAGATTGAACTGACGTCTGGGGTTTCTGAAGCTGATAAATTCATGACCTTAGGACAAATTGAAGAAAAGATGCTGTCTCTGCGAAGGAGCCTCAATGAAGCCGACTTAAAAGCACTCATGGAAAAGATGTGCGATATGCCGGCGGAAGATGACATCGTTTCCGAAAAAAAAAAGAGTATCTAGCACAAGGGGTGAGGCTTAGAAAGTGGCGCCCTTGTGCGACATCGGTTTTGACGGTTGTTGGTCGGGTCAATTATACCAGGATGGCTTTGAAGCCATCAAAAAAGGGAGATGAGGCCAAGTTGAAAGAGCTTGGAGTCACAGGATATGTATATCCGATTGATCAAGTACTTGGGCTGACTCGCTTGCCTTTTAAAATGACTGTGGCCGCGATGTTGGTTATAGCGAAGGAGTCGACGCGATCAGAATCGTACGAGGAGGCCGAGAAAATTCTAAAGGAAAGATCTCAAATCGAAACTAATGACGACACCATGCGTAAAGTCACCAACACTATCGGAAAAATGGTCTTTGAAAATGACATCGAGATATCTGAATCGGCATGGGAAAAATTTGAGTCGGGCAAACTGGACTTCCCGAAGACCAAGATTAATAATACTTTGTACCTTGAAATCGATGGAGCCATGGTGCCAACTCGGTTAGATGGTAAAAATGGATCAATATATAAAGAAAACAAACTATGTATGAGTTTTTCATCTGACAATATTTTTTGGTGGACAGATAAGCATGGAGATCGACAACATAGAATTGATAAAAGAGAATACACCAGCTACATTGGGGGAGTTGAAGTTTTTACTAAATTAGTTCTTTCTTTGGCACTAAAGAATGGGTATGGAAAATATAAAAATACTGTTTTAATTTCTGACGGAGCTACTTGGATTAGAAATCTAAAAGATATTATACTGCCAGATGCCCAACAAATTCTTAATTTTTATCATTTAAAAGAACATATAACTAATTATTCTAAAATAATATTCAATAATGACGAAAATATATATACTCCATGGTCAAAAAAAGTTTCTGATCTATTTAAAACAAGTGATACTGATAAAGCGATAGGTTTAATAAAAAGGTCTAGAAAAAATAAATATGTGTCTCAACTAGAGAACTTAATTAATTATATACAAAATAGTAGAAATAATATCGATTATGCAAGTTATAGATCTAAAGGCTATTTTATTGGAAGCGGTGCAATAGAAAGCTCAAACAAAACAGTGCTTCAGCGCAGACTAAAATATGGTGCAATGCGTTGGAATGTGGATTCAGGCCAAGCTGTCGTCACTTTGGTAGCCAAAGCCAGAAGCGGGTTATGGGAGTCAGAAGTGGTGCAAGCAGCTTATAACAAGTACGGGGAACCGATGCCGCATGAATTCGCTTAGCTAAGACTAAAAAAATGGCTCCCGGAGCTGGGAATCAAAAAAGTGTAAATAGGAATCTATATCCTCTCATTGTGGGAAACTTTATTTTTTTAAATATAAAATATAAAAACTGTCAGCTGGATATACGGTGACAAAAATGCTTTTGTACCATGGAAGCAACCAAGCGGTCAAAATACCAAAGGTGGCCAAGCCACAGCGGGGGCTTGATTTTGGCTCTGGCTTTTACCTGACGCCAAATTCCGATCAGGCCAAACGGTTTTCCAAAATAATCAAAAATCGTTTCAAAACTGGCATTCCAACGGTAAGCGTGTATGAGTATGATGAATTGAGTGCCCAGACATCTCTCCAAATCGCTGTTTTTTCAAGCCCTAACCGCGAGTGGCTGGAATTTGTCCGAGATAACCGCCTGAAATCCTATGATGGTCCACAATATGACGTGATTATCGGGCCTGTGGCCAACGACAGGGTCTTTCCGACAATCCAGGCACTTGTGATGATGCAGTTTACGGTTGAAGCGGCCCTGGTGGCGCTTAGGCCATTTAAGCTTTTCACCCAATATTGTTTAGCCACGGAGAAGGCATTGTCGGTTCTGCGATTTGTCAACTTTTTGACGCTGGAGGAAAGCGCCGATGCCTAACAAGCCACCCAGTCAAGGCAACTTGGGCACTGTTCTCGCTTTCATCACGCCTGGGATAATCCAGCTGCTCATGGACAACCGCAATATCACAGTGGCGGCGGCCTCCATGCTTCTTTACAATTCTAGACTTTATAGGCTCCTGGAGGAAGAAGAGACAAAATTATGGCACCTGAGCTATCCGATCCTCTACGACTTGCTAGAAGAAGAATTGACAACCGGTAAATCAACTTTTCCGGAGGAACAGTGACATGGCTAAGATAAAAGATGAAGTCTTATTCTTGAGCTTTTGCGTGGAAATATACAAGATGGAGAAGAAAATTAGCGGACAGGACGCCTTCAACTATCTTTACCGAACCGGGGCGACTGACTTTATCGTGGACTGCTACGATGGTCTGCACGTCACCGGTCACCTTTACATCATCGACTGCATCGACGATTACATCAAGAACAACGACCAGGGCCACCCACTGGGGCTGGAGTCTGCGCGAAGTTGAAATCATTCCTCCTGAGCAAATGAAAACAAACCAAAATCAGGCTCGCATAGTCAGCTGCCATCAACTCTAGCTGGTGCCCAAAACTGTTGGAAGGGTAAAAACGAAACTCATGGGAAACACCTTGGCTTTTTTCAGGGCAGTGCCGGCGCATACGTGCTCAAAGGATATGGCATAGCTCTCGCTTTTTGGAATTGCGCTGGGCACTATTGCCTTCAGCGTCGTGCCGTCAAATTCTCCTCTTGTTTTTTCACCGATGGGGTCAACTGTATCCACGGCGAGATCGGGGAGATGTTTGCCTGCGCTTGGAACAAGATCATTCCTGGCCTGTATCGTCCCAGGCCAATCCAGATTATGGCTGAAGCTCTATAGCTGTATTCATCTGCGCAGGTCAAATATATTTTCAGAAGATGAAAGTCCAGATGGTTTCGGACGGGCAATGAAATTGATCCGAAGATGGCAAAACAGGACGTCTCCCCATATTGTTTATGACTCTCGTGTTGGGTTCGTACGTGCGCCACGTCTGGAAAATTACCAAATCGCATTAGATTTTTTGTCATTACTAGACATGATTGATGATATGAGGTCAACACGCTGAATGAAACATATCGACAAGGCTAACTACCAAAGTGCGAGCGATGCCGACCGCTATAAAAGATCGAGAGTGATTTATAGTATAAAACAATGAAAATACCAGTCATCGATCGATACATTCACCACAAGAAAACATCTTCCTTTCAGAAAAACTATAATTTATGTGTCAATATGGCGATTTTTTAAAATTTGAACTGCTGCTGCAGATCTGCTTCCTTGTCTTCATCCCTGGCTGGTATGCTGCGGCTGCCATCTCCCTTTATTCCTTGCGTGAGGAGGCCATATGCCCCTGTTGCTTCATGCTGCGTCGCCTTCGCTGCCGTCTTTGGCCGGCCGTTCAGCTGTCGGCTCCGGACCGTGCGCCGTTTCGCTGATCGTCGTCCTGCTGTACTTCTGCCTCGTCGGCGCTGCGGCCATCGCCGCAGAGATGGCGGTTCAATTGCGGCCAGTGGAACTCCGGAGCTTCTCCCAGCCTACTGCGCCGTGGAAGGACGACAGCATTCCAGCTTTCAGGGAAGAGGCTTTCCCCCTGCAACAGGCGGTCAATCTTGAAGCCGTGCTGCAGCGGGTGGGCGGTCTGGACGAGGCGCAAAAGCGCTATCTTGAGCGGCACCGCTTTCTCGTCTTGCCGAGGGACCGTATGAGTCTTGATGGGCCTATGTTTGGCGATAACGATGAAATGCTGAGTAATTTTGACGCTATCGGCGGTATCGATGCATATGAGCGTGATCCGGCAAAAAGCCCCTTTATCGGGCCGGATGCTTTCCTGCATGCGCTGCACTGTTTCTTCAGCCTGCGCCTGAGGCACCTTGAGCAGGCCGAACTCAGCCATGCCGTCTTTGTTCTGCTTGAAGGCCTGCAGGAGAATTTATCCGCTCTCAGGAAGGCGGCGGACGAGAAAAGTGACGGTGATTGGGAAAGGCTGCAGGCTCAATTGCTAGTTCCGCTTATTCTGATCAAAAATACGTCCCTGCCTGGCGGCATCCTCATGTTCCCAGAGTCCGGCGGCGATCTTTCCCTGAACCAGTATCTGTATGACCCGGATGTTCTGGCCGGAGCATTGGGCCAGGATGAAAATGAGCCTGTTCCCGGTCGCTCAGACAGCCTGGACAAGGCGCTTGCGCTTTTCGCCGATGAATACTCAGCCTTGTTTTCTCCGGAAACGGCGGCGTCCGTCACGAAGGAGCTGAACGACATTTATAGGTCCGAGGATCGAGGTCCTTCCGCCGTGGGAATGCGCTCCTCCTATGACGACAACGGGCTCATCGATTACACGCAGTTTACGCCGCGCGGCCATTACGAGACAAACCCCATCAGCCGGGCCTATTTCCGCGCCATGATCTATCTGGGACAGATTGGTTGGAATCTGGAAACGGAGCAGGGCCTGACCGATGCCGTGAATCTTGCTTTGGCCATGTCATATGTCGGGCCGGACACTGGCAAAGGCGCCGAGACGGAGACCGCCACCGACGCCTGGGAGCCGGGAAATAGTCCCGTCGACTGGCGGCCACGGGAGATGACCGTACTCGAGGCCTGGAAACTGGTCATGGAAATCACCGAATTTTTCGCAGGCTATCCGGACGCGGCCTCTTATCCCGAATGGCAGGCTTTTCTGCGGCGTCACGCCGGGAAGGAGACGCTCAACGTCAATGCAGCCTCGGATATGTCCATGCGGCAGCGGCTCACAGCCAATCTGGAGCATCTGCGGCCGTCGGTGAATTACTTTAAAGGTCTCCAGGAGCCATGGAAGACAAGGGTTCTGTGCGTGTTTCCCCAGCGTTTCACCGTTCCCTGGCTCATCGCGGACCGGCTGACCTATAAGGCTGGCCAATCTGCTGGCCCGGCTGATGGCCTGCCCGTCGTCTTTTCCGGCCTTTGGGTACCCGGCGTCATGGGCAGCCGTTACGCCAGAAGCCTTGTGCCTCTTCAGATTTTGTTCGGCTCTCCCGCCGCCTCCCTGGACATTGAGCCGGGGCCGTATGCGCTTGTCCCAGGAAAACCACTTTGGGGCACGGTGGCAAGGCGGGCCCGCGCCGTGCTCGGCGGCATGAAAATACTTGACAGAGCCCTGAGGAACGAAACTCCCTCCAGCTGGTTCAGTTCTTTGGGCGCAGTCTGGATGCGCCTTTTGGGCACGGTGACGGAGGACTTCGGGCCCGGCTATCCCTTGTATATGCGGGACCAGGCGTTTTCCGCCAAACAGCTGGAGACCTTCATGGGGTCGTTCACTGAACTGAAACACGATACGCTGTTGTACGAAAAGCCCAATTACTCCGAAATGGGAGAAGGCGGCGATGACGATCTGCATCTCCCCGTGCCCAAAGGTTTTGTGGAGCCGAACATGGGCTTCTGGAACTCCCTGCTTGAGATGACGGCCTACGTGGAGGCGGGATTCCGCCGCTACGGGCTCTTCCCCAGGGATGTGGAGGAATACGGTTCGTTAGGCCTCTTCCGGAAACAGGTCGAGCTGTGCGCCACTCTGGCCGCCAAGGAGCTTGCGGGCCAGGCGTTGACCGATGAGAAATATGATGGCCTAAGGCCAATGTCAACAACTTAAGCAATTTCAGCCTCTCAGCCTCTTTAGCGATTAACAATTTGATTTCTGATTGTGATGGAAATTAGCTTTTCTTGGTGTTTTATTTCTTTTTATTGATCGATTTGGTCGTATTGGTATTACTTTTTTTGTCATATTTGTGATTATTTCATTGATAATATCGTGCCTTTGAGCAGCATATTCAGTGATTAAAACAAGTACAAATCTATTTTTAAATACACCAACTGCATTATTAAAGTTTATCTTGTATTTATATTTATTTTTCTTGTGTTTTCTGGCATCATCACATATATATTGAGCTTTTTTTGAAGATATAGATATTAAATTATGTACAAAAATTGTAATATAATAATCTTGATAGATTGATTCTTCAGTACGACTTGAGAAATTTTCTATTTCGAGCTTATGTTTAACCTTACTATATAGTGTTTCTATTGGCCAACGTCTAAAGTAAAGCTCTTTAAAAGCTTTTTGGCCTAACGAATAGTCGAATAAATTTGTTATTACTGTTTCAATTTCACCTTTTGGCAACTTAAACTTTATAATTATTACTTTAATTGATTTTGTATCTTGTGTTAATATAAAATTATGACATCCAAGAGACATTTTATCGATTGAAGTATTAAATTTTCTGCGAAGTCTCATTAAAAATGTAAATTTATATGAAATACAGTATTCAAATAATTCAAAAGCAGGGTATCCTCTATCAAATATAATTAAATCATT
>JAISEK010000063.1 GCA_031264145.1 Deltaproteobacteria bacterium | reverse complement strand
GCCAGTGGAACCGGGACCATTATACACCGAAAGGCCTAGTGCTGGTAGTAGTACAGGATGCCGTCCAGGTTGTGGACGTTTTCGAGCGTCCTGACCTGGCTGCCCCTTATCTGGCCGACTAGGGTGTTGAGGAGGCTGCCAGCCAGGCCCACGTCCTCGATGGAGGCCCCTTGGCAGGCAAGGCGGTTTTCGACCGTGATCTTGTCGACCACTCCCGCCGGCCTCCTGGAGATCCCGGCCAGCGTCGACTCGAAGTCCTGGACATCCTTCCCCTTTTGGGCCTGCCGGTCGCCTGTGGCTGCTGGTGGCTGGAATGGAAATATCTTCATAGGAGTTCCCCTCGAAAAAGCTCGAATGGGCCAGGGCACCTTGACCCGGAAATAGGCACTTTCCGCCAGGGAGGAGGGCCAAAGAGGGACGGATCCATCTCTGTTTCCGCCGGCGGCCAAGGCTGCCGACGGGGAGGCTGGCGGAATGGGCCTGCGCTTCCTCGATACTCTTATCGGCATCCTGGAGAAAAACCTTAAGGCTTTTTATAGGTAGGGCTGAAGTTTTTCCAGAGTTTCTTTCAGTAGTTTTTCCACCTGGGTATAACACGACTTTGAAATGGTTCCGTTCGACAGTCGCCAGTTGCGAGAAATTCACGACTGAGACGCCTGGCAAACGTTGAAAGTTCACGTCAACGCAACGGAGTGACGCCCGCGACCAGGAGAAGTTGTCCTGTCATGCCGGTGGCTTGGCGGCAAACAACATGGAGCCACCAACCTAAGCGTATGGTTCCCTGCCAGCTCAAAAGGGGCGTGCGCTATACGGTCCGATGGCGATCGCAGTCGTCCCGCGCAAGCGTCCTCAGCACATAGTCGTCAACTTCCTCAAGTATGCCAGGATCCCCAGTGAGTTGGAACGGCTCGCAGGAATCCGCAACAAATTGAAGGAAATCTGTCTTGCGGTCAAGTCTGACGAAGTCGCTAACGGACATATTGTGCGCTTTGCGGTAGAGGTTCGCAACACGGATTTGCATATACAAGACATGGTCGAAATTTTCAAAGGCCATGGCCGTTCAACTCCTACACTTTTGACCATTCATCCCAGTCGCATTGTTTCTCGGATCGCAGCAGGTCAATAATGCTTTCTGCGCTTTCAAAGCAAAGGCGTGATTCCGGGTCTTGAAGCAACTCATAAGTCTTTGTCTCCATAATTATACGCAATGCGTCTGTCGGTGATAAACGGTTTTCTTTCGCATATTGTGATACAACGGCCGTAGTCACTATGTCGGCGCAGAATTGCGCTTTTAGGGGTTCGATAGACATCAGAGTCTCTCCTTTCTGATCAGTGTCAGACAGTCAAGTGCCCGCTTGGTCGCGAATAAGTGTTGCGGTGGCAACTTGTATGGCAAAAGCAACCGTACCAGCTCGTCAATTGCGCTGTTGCTTCCGGCTTCCCCTAGACCGCCCGCGAGATAGAACTGAATTGTCGGGTTGGTGAAATCGTTTGCGGTTGGTCCGATAACAATGTCATATTTATGCGGAACCCCTTTGCTGCGCCGGTTAAGGGTGATGAACCGACCCCATTCCCTGTCAGCTTCTGAGAATTTCTTGATTGAAAATCCTGTGGCTTTGTCAACATCATATCGGTATCGGTATAACCATTTCCCAATTACGTTATGCCCTGAATCAAGTCGTCCCAGCTTTGATTCTCTCATCAGAGCGTTTCTTTCTGCCATTGACTTTGCGTGGCCGATATCGGTAGAAGTGTAGAAACCCTGTCCGAAGTCCTTATATTGTCTGCCTTGTTTCAAATCAATGACATCGAAATCATATGATGATCCATGATAGAGTATAACATTATTCACCTTAAAACTCCTTAACTCATAATATTATATGTAATGATAAATATTTGCCAATTTATTTTTTTAAATATTATAGACAAATAAAGTTAACAATTTTGTTTATTAAAATAACTATCAATTCCTAGATAGATTAATAATTTACTTTTTAGTCGAATAGAAGATATTTTTAAATTTTATTGTTACTAAATTTTAACATAAAATTTGTTATCATATATATTGTTAATTATATATAGCTTATATTGTTATATTTTGCTATTATATAGATAGATGTTTTAAATATAAATATTATTGTATTTATATGAATAAAAATAATATAAAATATATAATAACAAAAAATATTATATATATTATAAATTAATATATATTTGTATTAATGATATTTTAAAATATTTTATTTAATATTTAAAATAAATTGTATTAAAAATCAATCATGTATTATTTATATAATAATTAGTAAGTTATTTTTATTATAATTTTTAATATTTAATTGCAGTGCTAAGATTGTATGCCACTCAAATTATTGATAATGACTATAATAAATTAAAGTAATAGCATCAAATTCTGTATTAATATTAGTTTATGGCAAGTATATTATTTGATTAGGTATTTATTGATTAATTTATAGTGCTGTACGCCGAATATATCTGCTTAAACCATGATTATGGGTAATTTAAAATCTATTTTATCTGTAAATTTTTGATATTGCTTCCCAAATAAGTCCCGTCATTGGGCGTTTGGAGACTTCCCAGGCCCGGGCCTCGTCTGGATAAGGAGGCGTACCGGGGAAGATGGGCCCGTCCGGACACGATGGTGACAAGCTGGCCGGGAAAAAGACTGGGCTGTCGAGGCAGACGGGCCTCAGGCGGTCTGGAGGAGCAGATCCGAGGGGTTCAGGCCAAACTCGGAGGGGTGGAAGCAGCGCAGGATGTTGCGCCTGAACCTCCCCCCCATGTCCTTCTCGGTCAGGTCGACGAGCTCGCCCCGCTTGAGGCCGCCGTCGTCAAAGTCGAGGACGAAGCACATGGGCCGCCCCTGGTCGGCCCCGGCCGGGGTCTCGGAGACGATGCCTACCTCGTGGCTGTCCAGCAGGAGCAGGGTGCCCACCGGGTAGATGCCGATCATGTTGACGAAGACCTTCATGAGGAGCGGGTCGAGCTGGGTGCCGGAGACCTGGAGCATGATGTCCAGGGCCTGCTCCGGGCTGATGGGCACCGGCCGGTAGGAGCGGCTGGAGGTCAGGGCGTCGTAGTGGTCGGAGATGGCCACTATCCGCCCGTATAGGGTCAGAGACGAGGTCCGGTCCGAGGGCGGGTAGCCGGAGAGATCCACCCCCAGGTGGTGCTCGTAGGGAGGGATGAGGAGCTTGCTTTTGAGGGTATGCTCGGAATTGATGCGCAGTATCCGGATGACGCTGTAGAGGGGGTGGTTCTTGACCACCTCGTACTCCTCCTGGGTGAACTTGGAGGTCTTGCGGATCAGCTCTATGGGGACGTCGACCTTGCCCAGGTCGTGGAATAGGGCGGCCAGGCCAAGGGTCATTATCTGGATCTTGCCGAGGCCGATGCGCTTTCCGAGACACATGGAGAGGATGGCCACGTTGACGCTGTGGGTGCAGGTGTAGTCGTCGTAGTCCCGGATGGTCGAAAGGCTCAGCAGTAGGTTCTCGTTCTGGAACAGGCCCTCGACCATGTCCTGGACCACCCGTCGGGGCTTGGAGATGTTGACCGGCTGGCCGTCCGAGAGCTTATCGTTGAGGCCGGCGATGACCGAGAGGGCCCTGGAGTAGGACTTCCTGGCCTTCATGGCCAGTGTCCGGATCCCGGCGTTCCAGATGATCGGCCGGGCCTTGCCTGAGCCGTCCTGGGCCATGACGATGGAGATCTTGAAGTCCTTGTCGATGATGGGGCTGGCCCAGCCGCCCTCGAGCCTCGCGGCCAGCCAGCTGGCCGGCTCAGGCTGGGACAGGCACTGGTTGACGTCCCTTATGAACTCGACGATGGCCTCGTCCTGGAGCGAGTCGACCTTCAGGAACCTAAAGCCGAAGAACTTCCTGGCCTCCAGGAACTCCATGAGCTTGGTGATGGTGACCGAGAGGGTCTGGTTTGGGGAGAGGCGCCTCTCGTTTATGTACATGCGCCCGCGGTGGATGCGGGCGCTCAGGGTGTCGTTCCCGGCCCACAGGGTCTCGAGGGCCGCGCGGAAGACCCCCAGGGTCTCGACGAAAATCTTGTTGTTGGGCTGATGGATCTTCACCAGCTGCGGCAGCCTTATGAGGCTCATGGCCAGGTCCTCGCCGGCCTTGGTTGTGGAGTCTTGCTTCGCGTCGCTCATGTCTGGTCCAGTTGGTTGTTGGGTTGGGGTAGCCACTGGCAGTGCCCCCATCTCCGATGGCCTAGCCGAGGCCGGTTATTATCTGCTTGGCCTCAAGGTAGGCCTGGCGGACGTTCCTGAACGAGCTCCGGCTGGCCTTATGAAGGATCTCGCTGGCCCCGTAGTCCTGGGGCATCAGGAAAAGGGCCAGGGCCGCTCCCAGCTTGTGGCTGTCGACAGAACGGCTCAGAAAAGTCTTGAAGTCCTTCTTCATCAGCACCTCCTCCAGGAAGGGGAGGGCCGAGGCGGAGGCACATTTACCGTAGATCCGGTAGCATTCCAGGAGCTTACGGTCCTCGTCGTGGCGGTCCTTTGAGTACGAGGTCCTGAGATAGGAGAAGAGGTAGCCTTCGGCGGCCGAGTTGCGCCTGGCGGCGATGGCCGGCCTCACTATCCGCAGGACGGCCGGGTCAGCGTCCAGGACCATGTGGGCGCAGAGGGAATGGAAGTTGTCCGGGTCGTGCTCCAGGATGGCCCTGGCGATGGCCTCCCTGACCGCCGGCGACTTGTGCCTCGTGAGACTGTTGACCAGCTGGGGCGGCAGGGACTTGATGTTGTTTTGGACCAGGCGGATCATGTGGGCCAGGGCCCGGTCGTTGAGCCTGGAGACGGCCTCGCTGGTCCTGGGGCCGGCCCTAAGCAGATCGTAGGCCACCAGCTCGATGATGAGGCCCCAGAGCCTCTGGTTGGCCATCTTGGGGAGGAAGGTCGTGAGGGTCTGGACGCCGATCGGTGAGAGCTGGTAGAGGAAATACCTCAAATCCTCGAAACCGGCCCCGATGGCCTCCTCTGATGGTCCCGGATCGACCAGGCAGCAGAGGATGTCAGAGCCGTCAATCCTGTGCTGCAGCTCCTTGAGGAGAAGGCCATCGAGAAGCGCCCCTGATGCCGCCCGGTCCTTGAGACCCTGGAAGAAGCTGTTGAAGTACTTGAGGTCCATCTTCCTAAGGGATGTCCTGGCCTCGTTGGTGACGAAAAAGGAGATGAGGCCAAGGTGCTCGGTCTTGAGGATGGGGGAGCCAAGTAGGATCTTGGTCAACTCCATGGTGTCGTAGGAATAGTTGCGCGTCTCGTCCCACCTGACGAGAGCCGCAATCTGCTTGACCTCGCGCCCAGAGAGGCCCCAGTGTCTGAGCCTTTCCTCAAGCTCGGGGCCATCGGCTGCCGGGCGCTGCTTGAGCAGCTCCAGCGTCAGGGGATTCGTGGGGGGTCTTGGCGCTGCCTCCTCGACGGATTTGTTCTCCAGGTCCTTGAAGGCCTCGGCCACCGAGCCCATGTCTATGTCCAGTTCGCCGTCCTCGTCCTCCCCCGGCTGGCCCCCGTCGCCTCCGGTCCCCTGGCCGTCTTCGCCGTCCGCGCCCGCCGGTCCTGCCGCCTGGCCGTCCTCGCCGGCCCTGGCCTCCCTGGAGGCCGCCAGGGACGAGAAGGAGTCGTCGCCCTCGCGGACCGAGCCGCCAGCGGAGACATCGCCGGCGTGGCGGGAGTCGAATGGCCCGAAGCCCGAGGACTCGAAGTCGCCGTCTTCGGCCAGGGAGTCCTGGTCGGCTCCGAAGCCGAACCCGGAGCCGACCGCCGGCCCGGAGCCCTGGTCCCCGGCCGTCCCCGCATCCTGGGCCAGTCCGTCCATGGCCTGGCCGGACGAGGCACCCGAGGTGCCCGACGCGCCTGGGGCCACGGCCCCCTGGCCCAGGCCGTCCGCCGAGGAGCTGAAGAAGTCGGTCGACTCGGCCAGGGCGAAGAGGCTGGCGATGGGCTTGGCCACCGGGGCCGCCCCCTCGACCCCCATGGGGGAGAGGGCCTCGTCGTCCCAGGGGGTGTCGATGTCCCGGTACTGGCCGGCCTTGGCCGCCTTCATCGCCGAGACCTCGAATTCCGGCCCGACCTGCTCGTACTCGCTGGAGACTATGTACTTGATGTTGGAAAGAGAGGCCTCCCAGAGGCTGGCCACCAGGTCGTCCTGGTCCGAGTCCTGGTTCCGGAAGCGCAAGAGGATGGACAGGAAGGTACGCAGTTCCCGCTCCGACAGGCCGTGCTCGAAGCTGATGGCCTGGATCCCGTCCCGGAACATGGGCCCGGCCAGGATCTGGTCGCTGGGCTTCTCCTGGTAGACGACGGCACCGTCGTCGGCCAGGAGCTTGTCCCTGGCCACTTCCAGGACCAGGGTCTCGCTGTGGCTCAGGAACTCGTTCAGCCAGAGATGGAGGGAGGTGACCGATTCCACGTTGGTCCTATTGGTCTCCGGGTACAGGGCCATGTTTTTCATGGTGACCACGAATTGCAATAGGCCGGCCTTAAGTCTGGAGGCCCGTTCGTTGTCTATGGGGCGGCGGGGGGGATTGGCCTCGGACTCGTCTGTAAGGTTGTCCGTGTCCACAGATAGTCCTTCTTGACGGTTTTTGGGGTCAGGTCTGGCGGAGCGACGAAGGTGGAACCTGCCCCTGGGCGAAGGGTGGCTGTCCTTAACGCTGCCATTTTACCAAGAATGTCGGAAATTGCAAGCCTGGCGCGGCATTGGGACATACCAGGCTTTATTTTGTGAATTTGGTCGCCCTGCCGTTGTTTATGGTGTGGTCTAACCCCATTAACAGATCCTAGCGGTCAACAGCCCGGTGATGCCCCAAAGGTGATCGGTAACCTTGGCGCGCATATGGGCGTGGCGTCAAGAATGGAACCGTTCCGACACCGGCCAGGGCCGCCCTTGCCTACCGCCCAGGTCCCTTGAGGAACTCCCAGAGCTGGAAGGCCAAAAGGGCCCCGGCCCTGGCCATGGCCATTTCCCTGGGGCGGCCGAGCAGGCGCCGGGAGGCCGAGATCTCGATGGGCTGGCCGCCCTGGGGGGGCCTTTCCAGGATCCTGGAAAGGACCATGGGCTCGCCCTCGGGGTCCTGGCCGGCGCCGTCAGGGTCACCCGACTGGTCCAGGGTCCCGACCAGATCGGCCCCCATCTCGCGGAACAGGAATTCTATGCCCTGCTGGAGGACCCCATGCGGCGCGGCCAGCGAGCCGGACAGGTTCCCGGGGGCCAGGATTCTGAGGAAGGGCTCGGCGGCCAGGCCCCCGGTCACCGAGTCGGCCAGCCCAAGGCGCAGGGACCTGGCCTCCAGGAGAGAGCAGACGGAGCCGACCAGGGTCAGGCCGTCGCGGCCCACGTAGTTGGGGCCCAGGCGCCTTATGGCCTCGGCTATGACAGGGGCCTCCAGGCGCTCGGCCTCGGCGGCATCGCCGGCCCTGGAGGTGACAAGGATCCTGGTCTCGTATGGCCCGGCCAGGAGCCCCAGGACGGGGTTTTGGGAACCCCTCAGGAGATCGCCCAGAAGCTCGTCGACCCGGCTCTCGCCCAGGCCGGCCGCCCGCAGGACGGTGGTCCTGCCGTGGCCCAGCCTGGCCGGGAACTTCTCCTCCAGCTTTGGGCCCAGATAGCTCCCGACTATGCTCTTCATCTCCTGCGGCACCCCGGGCATGAAGACCATCAGGTGCCCAGGTCCCTCCAGGCTGAAGGCCGGGGCCGTGCCCCAGGGGTTGGGCACCAGGGAACTGCCGGCCGGCAGCCAGGCCTGCCTCAGGTTGTTGCTTGAGCACTGGTAGCCCCGCCCGGTCATGAATGATTCTATCCCCAGGGCCAGGTCGCCGTGGTATTCCAGTGGGCGGCCCAGGGCCCTGGCCGCGGCCAGGCGGGTCAGGTCGTCCTCGGTCGGACCCAGGCCGCCGGTGACCAGGGTCACCTCGTGGTGCCTGAAGCACTCGGCCAGAAGCTTCTCCAGGGCGGCCAGATCGTCGCCCACCGAGAAATGCCTGGCCACGCCAAGGCCCCTTTCCGACAGATAGGCCGAGAGCCAGGCGCTGTTGGTGTCGGTCATCTGGCCGAGCATGAGCTCGCTGCCGATGGCCAGGATGGCCGCCGTGGGCGGCCCGAGCCGGCCTGGTCTTGGTCTCTCCATGGGAATAGCCTTTCCTTGGACTGTCGGCCAGCCCGGCCCGTTTATGGCCGGGCCCTTCCCCGCGGATGATACTACATTACATGAAGGTACGCCAATCATGCTCGTCTCCCGTCGGCCAGGGGGCGGCCGTCCGAGGTCCTGCCAGCCGGAGGTCGCCCATGGCGGACAGGCCGGGCCATGGGAGGCGTCCAGCTCGCCGTCGCCCTGGCCCCGCTGGCGGGGCACCTCGTCCGGGCCGGGGCATCACCTGGCCTCGGGCCAGGCAGGCCAGGGCTCAGCGCTCCTTCGAGATGGTCCTGTAGGGGATGGTTATGATGAAGGTCGTGCCCCTGGGATGGTTGTCGGCCACCCTTATGAAGCCCTCGTGGTCCCTGACGATGGCGTTGACGATGGACAGGCCCAGGCCACGGCCCTCCCCGTGGCCGGAACTCACGTAGGGCTCGAAGATGCGGTCCCTGACCTCGGGCCTCAGGCCGGGGCCGTTGTCGGAGACGGTCAGGCTCACCCCGGCCAGATCCTCCAGGTCGATGGCCAGATCAACCCGTCCATGGCCCTCGGTGGCCGCGGCCGAGTTAGCCAGGAGGTTGGTGACCACGCGGCCGATCTGCTCGGGGTCGAATAGGAACACGTCCGGGGACCTGTTGACCGTGAGGTTGAATTCCAGGCCCTGGTGGGCGGAGCGGAAGAGGGACAGGCTGTCCTCTATGACCTGGACGAAATTGGCCGGTTTGGGGCTGATTTCCGGGAGCCTGGCGAACTGGGAGAACTCGTCGACCAGGTTGCGCATGTTGTCGACCTGCCTGACGATGACCGAGGTGCACTCGTCGAAGATCTCCCGGTCGGCCTCCAGGCCGGGCATCTGGCCGAAACGCCTCCTGAGGCGCTGGGCCGAGAGGGATATGGGGGTCAGGGGGTTCTTTATCTCGTGGGCGATGCGCTTGGCGACCTCCCTCCAGGCGGCCAGCCTCTGGGCCTTCTCCAGCTCGCTGATGTCGTCGAAGGTGACCAGGGAGCCAAGGTCGCCGCCGTCCTCGTCGCGGAGCCTGGTCCGGCTGATGGCAAGGCTCAGGACCTTGTCGCCGATTTCCAGGAAAACGTGCTCCCGGCTCTTGAGAGGCGCGCCAGGCTGACCCAGGAGGGGCCTCAGCCGTTCCGGCTCGGGCTGGCCCGGCTCCAGGTCCCCAAGGCCCAGCATGTTCCTGGCCGCCTGGTTGAGGCTGGCCAGGTGGTGGTCCAGGTCCAGGACCAGCACGCCCGAGGAAATCTGCTTCAGGACGGTCTCCACGAACCGGCGGCGGCGGTCTATCTCCGAGTAGCTCTCCCTGAGGGCCGAGGTCATCTGGTTGAAGGCCTGGACCAGCTGGGCCGTCTCGGCGCTCCTGTGGGCCGGGGTCAGGACGAAGTCCAGATCCCCCTTGGCCACCTTCCTGGTCCCCTCCACCAGCTCGGTGACGGGCCCGGCCAGGGAGCCGGCCAGGTGGGAGCCTATCCATATGGACAAAAACACGGCCAGTAGGGTCACCCCGGCCAGGGAGGTCATCTGGGTGACCCTGAAGGGCCTGGAGATGCCCAGGGCCAGGCGGTACTTGGCCAGGCCCTCGCGCACCTCCTCGACCTGGGCCTCGATGTCCCGGCGGCTGTGGCTGCCGACGGCTATGAAGCCCGCCAGGCCCCTGGGCCCCTTGAGTGGCAGTACCAGCCGGTCCGGCAGGATCTGGGCCGTCCCCCTGGCGTCGGGGTCGGCGGGCTGGTAGGCCGTCGGGGCGGAGTCCGGCCAGGCGCTGGCGGCGAACCAGCCCGGCTCGATGGGGGCCAGGCCGGCCGGGCCGCCGTAGCGGGCCACCAGCTGGCCCCGCTGGTCGTAGAACTCGGCAATCTCCAGGCCCAGCTCCCTGCCCTGTTCCTCCACTATGGCCCCCGCCAGCGCCCGCGACAGGCCCCCTGGCGCCGGGGCCTGCCCGGCCCAGCCCGCCGCCTCGGCCATGGTCTCGTGGAGCTCGACCAGGTTGGCCAGCATGAGCTGCTGGTCAAGCTCCTGGGTGTACTCGGAGAGGGACAGGGCGTCGCCGAGGGTGTCCCTGATGCTGGAGCTGAACCAGGTCTCCTGGTCCTGGCCGATCAGGCGGTAGGAGAAGTAGAAGATCATCAGCGTGGGCATCAGGGAGAGGCCGATGAAGGAGACCACCATCTTCGTCTGCAGGCCGCCGTAGTTCCGGTGCTCGAAGAACAGGCGGTACAGGCCCCTGAGGATCAGGAAAAGCAGGAGGCACAGGATGATGACCGACATGTTGATGCTTACCAGGGTGATGACCCCCTGGTTGCTCGAGAGGCCCGGGCCCAGGTTCAGAAGCTCTCGCTGGACGATTATGAGGAGAACCAGCGAGAGTATGGAGAAGACGATGAGGCCGCGGTCGAAGATCTTCTTGCGCCGGACCAGTTCCGGTGGCATGGTGGGCGTCGTCTCTGGCGATCTGGGCATTGGTGGTCCTCCCGGGGCAGCCTGGACCCCGAATTCCGGCCATTTCCAGGATTCTACCCCAAGGGGGCCGGGGGGGCAAACCGGGCCCAGTTCTCGCCGGACGGCCCCAGGACTGGCGGAGCCATCCCCGGCCTTTCCTCGAGCCGGCTTTGCCTTGCGGCAATCCCTCCTGGCTGTGCCGGCGATCAGGCCGGCTGCGTCCCAAAAACAGGCCCAGCCAGTCACATTCTTTCGGATTCCATCCCGGCAGGGCTACGTTGAATTGAGGATGTCCACGGCCACTGTCTTTTTATGGGTCATGCCGGTTGTCTTCGTTTAGTTTTCTCTCCAAAGTGGGACGGCGCCGGCCGGAGGCGCAGGGCCGGAGGTTGGCAGATGCCCACCGGGTGCGCCAAGTCATCTGGGAAAGTGATGTCTCCCAGGAAGAGGCCAAGGGCTGGGTTTGCTACAAGGGGATAATGTCGGCAAGAGAAGCCGATTAGGGCCTGGGAAGCCAGGGCAGGCGTCGTCAAGATATCGGGCCTGTATGTATTATTGGGGATAATTTGACAACCATATAGTCATTATTAATTATAAATTTTATTAATTTTTATGTCTAAATATATAAATCAGTGCCCATGGCAGGGTTTTGGGTGAACAGGTGCCTGGCCATGACATCGGGTCTTCCACGGAGTCCCGCAGGGAACGAGCAGGCGATGACGGCGCAATTCTGGCCAATTGGGAATGTGCGAGTTCGGCATCGTCTCCGATAATGTAAAACTCATGACAGCACTTGGATATATGCATATATATTTGTAGTTAACGTTAGTAATCATGGAGATAATCAAAAAGAAAGTATCGTCGAGCTATCCAAAAATCGGTTGGACGTATGTATGGGCAAAAACCGTTCGACTACCCTTGGATGGTCCCTCAAATATTTCCCATGTGCCCTATAGTCGCCGCGAACGATGGCGCCGGCAGAATTCGATGCCAGGGGTTTATCGAGAATGCCGGCCCCCTGGACCCTATCGTGGAATAGGGTGAATCTGCTGGCCTTGAGGCGCCGGGCAAAATAGAGCGGCGCGTCCATTCTGGGGCTGACAGTGGCAGCCGGTGTGTCTAGATGCCGTCTTGGCGAACTAGCCGGAAGAGAAAGAGACAGCTGTTGCGTGGAGGAAGAGATGCCGAAACGCAACAATAAAAGGCACTATTGCCTTCAAGATGCTTGCCCGGTTAAAATAATAGTCCGAGTGGAGGCGCGAAATGAACATTGAGCCTGAAGCACGCAAAACCTATGACCAAATATTGGCCCAGGCCGCACGGCTGGACCGCCACACCCAGATGGAGCTTTTGCTGGACTTGGCCGCCCAACTGCGCCGGTCTGGTGAGGCCCCGATCCGCCCCAAGCACAGCCTCGGGAAGTTGCAAGGGCTCTTTAAAGGCGTGTGGGGGGGCAGGACGCCCAGGACTACGTGAATCAGGAGCGTGACACGTGGGCTGGGTGAGACGGCTGTTCGGGAAAACCATCGCCCTGGACACTGCGCCCCTGATCTATTGCGTAGAGGAAAACCCGCATTTCCTGGAGCTGGTTCGTCCCTTTTTCGGTGCCCTGGAGGCCGACGAGTTCAAGGCGATGACCTCCACGCTGACCATTACCGAGACTTTGGTTAAGCCGTTGCGACATGGCCTGCGAGAGCTGGCGCACGCTTTCCATGGCTTGCTGGCGGAGCACGTGGAGATAATGCCGGTCACGGCGGAAATAGCCGAAGGAGCCGCTAAACTGCGCGCCGATCATGGTCCGCGCATCCCGGACGCCATTCAGGTGGCCACCGCCGTCACTCATAAGACCGATTTTTTTCTTACCAATGACGCTCGTTTGGGCCGTCTCAACCAGCTCGAAGTGCTGGTGCTCTCCAACCTCGAAGACTGACAGTGCCGTCACTTCTACCCCTCAAGTTATGATCGGCAAAAGCAGTGTTGGTATTACAAATTAAAAATTAAATCATATTTTAATGTTGAAAAATTATTTTAAATAAAATAGTTGTTAAAAGAAATTGTGCTGACTTTATTGACTTTTTTTTAGTGGATTAAAACCACCAGCTTTAGCATTTCTTCTTGATAATGCTGGCCAATTACCTAAGAAACATTTATAAAATAAGTTCAGCGCAGTTACGCATGTTAGTATTGTAGCTTGATAGTAACACGAGCTAATAGAAATTGTTACTTACTTCGATGTAGTAAAGATGCCAAAATGTTTGAAAAATATCTTGTAGATGTCGCCACGTCAAAATTAATTTAGATTATCAGCGAGACATTGTCTTTAGAATATGTAACATGACTTGATGATTCGAAAGTGCATATAGATTGTGCGGCTTAAGCCGCAAGACGTCTTCTGTCTTTCAGACCACCGGCTTTAGCCGGTGGTAATTGATGTCGTTCTTCAGAGCGGCTTTAGCCGCTCAAAAGCGACTTTAGTCGCAATAAACTTTGAAGCCACCAGCTTTAGCTGGTGGTAGATCACTGGAATATTACTCTATCTTAATATTATATATATTGTATAAAATTGTATATTGTTTCATGCAGTATATATAATTTATATTTTTAAATTTATAGCTTATTTTTTGTAAATATTATATAATGCTTACTTATGTATTTAGTATTTATGTTCATAATATATTTTATTTAGTAAATTTGCTATAAAATTCGATCTCTCAAGTCCCGACATCATAGGTCCCTACGCCCAGGCGTCTCTCGGCGAGGGGCCTGGGCACCACGACAGCTTCCCCGTCCACGATGGGCTTTTTTAGGTGAGAGCCGCGGCCCTTCTCGTGGCCGGAGGGCATTTCACGGGCCCAGTCAGGGTGCCACAGGTCCACATGGGTTGACGGGCGAAGGGTCGTCTGGCATTTTCCCGTCCTTCGGGGGCATAACAGTGGGTCCTCAAAACATGCTGGGAAAAACTGCGTGATTTTAGGCTTTGGACGCTACTGGAAGCAAACCGGCGTATTTTGCTGTTTCTTGACGTTTTATTTGGCCTGCCCGAAGGCCCGGAGGCCCGGAGGGGCCAGAGGAAGTTTGGCGGTGGTCTGGGAAATTACCTTGACAAATCTGATCGGGTGATTAGATTTAGAACGGCGAGGCCGCCGCGCC
>JAISEK010000058.1 GCA_031264145.1 Deltaproteobacteria bacterium | reverse complement strand
CTGGGCGCGGGCCTTAAGGCCACCCCCGAGATCCATTCCAGCCATGGCCGGAGCGATCTGACCATAGAGCACAAGTGCCTGGCCTTCGTCATCGAGATGAAGGTCGTCGGGAAGGCCTCCCAGGCCGGGACAGCGGCCCAGAACGCCATGCGGCAGATCGTCGATCTCGGCTACGCCGCGAGCCACGCCAGTCCCCCCATCCTCATGTCGCTGGTCGTGGCCGAGGACACGAGGAACATAGCCGCCTGCGTCTTCGCCAGGGACGGGCGGGCCGAGAAGATCGAATTCTGTGTTCCCTCAAAAAAGCCATTAGACGGACAGTCAGAGAAACAAATAAAGAAAAACAATGATAAGACCGGCAAGAATAAGCTCACTTCTGTTTCTCGGGAAAAAAAGACGACGAGACCCAGACCCTGAGACGCTACCGGATACCAGGCATAAGTTTCCCCATATCCCTAATCCTGGCAAAAGATCGGGGCCGACTGCTTTCCCCGCAATATGCCGGATTCCCGACCCTGGTCCCAAGCCCCCTTCCATCGTCCCCAAGAAGAACCACGCGATATCCTTGGCGGCGGGATGGGCGGCTGGATCTCTGGGGTCCCGGGTGGCGAGGGCGGGAGACGCCGGACGCTTTGGACTTGGCCGGCCGCCACGCCGGGAGGCAAGGGCGTCGCGACGATGGCCGAGCCCTGCCAGGAAATCCCTTCAGGGCCTCGGCAACCCAGGAGGCCAGGGAATGGGGAAAAAATAAACGCCCCGGGGCGTCCCTCGGGGCGGATTCTATTTATATTGGACCGTGGCCGTACAAGCGCGGCGGCCCAAGTTATTTTTGGCTCAGCCCTTATAGCGGGCCACGCCCGTCTCGATGGCCGCCTTGGCCACGGCCCCGGCCACGGCGCCCTTGACCCTGGGGTCGAAGGCGGCGGGCAGGATGTAGTCGGCTGTCAGCTGGCCGTTTACGACCAGGCCGGCGATGGCCCTGGCGGCGGCGATCTTCATCTCGTCGTTTATGTCGCTGGCCCGGACGTCGAAGACGCCCCTGAAGATGCCCGGGAAGGCCAGGACGTTGTTGATCTGGTTCGGGAAGTCGCTGCGGCCGGTCCCGACCACGGACGCCCCGGCCTCCTTGGCCAGCTCGGGCATGATCTCCGGGGTGGGGTTGGCCATGGGGAAGACGATGGCCCCTGGGGCCATGGAGGCGACCATGTCCGGGGTAAGGACCCCGGGGCTGGAGACGCCGATGAAGACATCGGCCCCCCTGATGACCTCGGAAAGCTGGCCCTTCCTGCCCTGGAGGTTGGAGACGGCGGCCATGGCCTCCTTCTCGGGGTTGAGGCCCTGGCGGCCCCTGTATATGGCCCCCTGGCGGTCGCAAAGGACCACGTCCTTCAGGCCCATGGACATCAGGAGCCTGATGATGGCCATGCCAGCGGCCCCGGCCCCGCTGGTGACTACCGAAATCCGCGAGATGTCCTTGCCGACCACCCGCAGGGCGTTCATGAGGGCGGCCAGGGTGACCACGGCCGTGCCGTGCTGGTCGTCGTGGAAGATGGGGATGTCGCAGCGCTCCTTGAGCCTTCTTTCGATCTCGAAGCAGCGGGGGGCGGAGATGTCCTCGAGGTTGACGCCCCCGAAGCTCCCGGCCAACATGGCCACGGTGTCGACGATGACGTCAACCTCCTTCGAGCGTATGCACAGGGGCACCGCGTCGACGTCGCCGAAGGCCTTGAAGAGAACGCACTTGCCCTCCATGACCGGCATGCTGGCCTCGGGGCCGATGTCGCCCAGGCCCAGGACGGCCGTGCCGTCGGTGACCACGGCCACGGTGTTCCAGCGGCCGGTCAGCTCGTAGCTCAGGGAGGGATCCCTCTGTATCTCCAGGCAGGGCTGGGCCACGCCGGGGGTGTAGGCCACCGAGAGGTCGTCCTTGCAGGTGATGGGCATCTTGGGGACGGTGGCCAGCTTGCCTCTCCACTGGCGGTGCATCTTGACCGACTCGGCTGCGTAATTCATGGCAAAACCTCCAAATTAATTATATCTTGGCCTCGCGCGGGGCCCTTTTCTTGTTCATGGCGGCAGGCGGGGCTCTTTCCCCGGCCGCCGGGGCCGGGGCTTCTCCCGTCCTAGGAAACGAACTGCAGAATGACGCTCGAGAGAATCAGCATGAAGGCCCCGCCTATCCTGGAGGAAATCTGGGCGAAGGGCATGAGCTCCATGCGCTTGGCGGCGGAGAGGACGGCCACGTCGCCGGTGCCGCCCATGTTGGCCATGCACAGGCCCCCGGTGATGGACGACTCTATGACGAAGAAGCCGACCAGCCGGCCGACGATGGCGGCCCCGACTATGGCACCTAGGACCGTCACGCTGACCAGAAGCAGGTACTGCCCGGAGAAGGCGGCGGCCACCTCGTTGAGGTTGGTATAGGCCACCCCGATGCCGACCAGAAGGACGCCGGTGAGGTTCTTCATCACGAACTGGAACCACTGGTAGCAGCAGATCTCCATGCGCTGGCTGATAAGGCCAGAGACCTTGACCAGGGCCACGGCCAGAATCATCCAGGCGTAGCCGTGGATGACCGGGAAGACCATGTTCAGGATGGCCCCGAAGGCGAAGAAGGTGGTCGCGATCAGGAGGCCGGTGCCCATCTTGCCCAGGTCTATCTTGTCCCTGGAGGAGAGGTACTCCTTCTCGATCTCCAGCTCCTGGGTGGCCTTGGAGTCGCCGACGACCATGAGCTGGCCGTTGCCGCTCAGCCTGGGCCAGGCCTTGCCCAGCCGGTCGAGGAGGCCGCCGCAGACGATGGCCAGGGCGTTGCCGAGGGCCACGGCCGGCACCATTATGGACAGCATGGTGGCCGGGTCGGTGCCCAGGCCCTCGCCGAAAATCTTGGAGAGGGGCACGGCCCCGGCCCCCATGCCGCCGCCCATGATGGGGATGCTGATGAAGAAGACGGCCTGCTTGGCCCCGTAGCCGGTCAGGTGGCCGACCAGGGCCCCCAGGCCCAGGGCGATGACGACGCCCCCAAGGATGACCGGGAGGTACCTGAAGGCCGCCTTGATGAGAAGCTGACGGTTCATGCCCATGATGGAGCCGGTAATCAGGGAGGCGATGTAGAAGTCCAGAAAACCGCCGCCCTTCATGAAATCGCCCATGGTCTCCAGGGAAGCCTCGGGCAGGAGCCCGAAGGTGGCCAGGGCGGCCGAGCCGAAGATGACCACGATGGCCCCGCCGCCAAGAAAGGTGCTTATGATCGGCGTCTTGTCGCCAATCAGGTTGAAGCAGGCCCCCATGACGATCATCAGGGGGAAGGCGCCGATCATGCCCGCCGGGAGCTTGCCCAGGAAGGTGGCCGCCAGAACGGCCAGGCTGAAGGCACCGAAATAGTACCACGGCATCCCGTACAGCGTGAAGGACGGCTTGGACTCCTCCAGGGTGCCAGCGTTTATGGCGGAAGCGTTATCGAGCATGTCCATTCTCCTTTTGGGAAGGATTGCCAACCGGCCAGGCTGTCCCGGCGCCGGCGGGGTAACCGGCTTTCTCGTCGGGCCGGCCAACTGGAGAGCATGCTCTCCACTCACGGTAATGATAACCAGGCCACATCCCTTAGACCAGCCATTGGAAAGTATAGAAAGCTTTGGAAACTAAAAAATTCCAAGAGAAGGACGCCCGGCCGCCCAGAGGCCGGGCGAAGACCCCGCCAGGCCCCAAAAGGACGGGAAGACGGAGCCACGGGCCAGAGGGCATTTATTTTCTGGGCCGTTTTGGTTAAGATGGTATGGACATTGGCCTTTCCGGCGGCCCTGGCAACCGTGGGGCCGGGCTGGATTCCAGGACCGGGTGCCTTGGCCCTCGGCCAATTCAGGAGACGACCTAGATGGCCTGGCCCTTGGCCCGGCCCACACCGTAGGCGGGCCCTTATGAAGCTAGTGGCCAAAATGATGTGGCTGGACGTCCTGCTGGTCTCGGCCATGCTCCTCCTGACGGTGGGCCTGACCGCCAGATACGGCATCGGCCTGCTGGAAAGCGACATGGAGCTGAACCTTCGCAACGTGGCCCAGCTACTGGCCACCAGCCAGCCGGTCATCGACGCGTTGGAGGGTGGCAGCGTCCCTAAGGAACTCGAGGACTATCTGGACACGGTAGTGGAGAGCGACAACAACATCGACATCATCTCCTTAGCCGACATGAGGGGCATAAGGCTCTACCACCCGGTAAGGGCGAAGGTGAGCGGGCCATTCTACGGGGGCGACGAGGCCAGGGCCCTCAGGGGCGAGGAATACTCATCCAGGGCACAGGGCACGCTGGGCTTCCAGAAGCGCTACTTCTATCCCGTCAGGGACCAGAAAGGGAGGCAGCTGGGCTTCGTCCACGTGAGCATGCTCATGAGCAACCTCCAGACCCTGCGCCGGCAGGTCCTGAAGGTGCACCTGCAGACCCTGGCGGCCGTCTTCCTCCTGGGGGCCGCGGCGGCCGTCTTCATGGCGGCCAACATCAAGAAATCCCTTCTGGGCTTCGAGCCCGACCAGATCGCCTCCATCTTCCTTAAGAGAGGCGAGATCATGGACTCCCTGGAGGAGGGCCTCCTGGCCATCGACGATCGGGGCCAGGTCATTCTCCACAACGAGGCGGCTGGCCGCATGCTGGCCCTGGGCCAGAGGGATCTGACTGGCCGGGACATCGACGCCCTCTTCCCGCAGTTCAAGCTGAAGGAGACCCTGGCCGGCCTCAAGGACCACAACCGGGCCGTGGCCCTAAACGACCAGAACATCATCTGCGACCGCCTCCCCGTCAGCAGCGGCAGCCAGGTCATAGGGGCCATGGCCATCCTGAGGGACCGCTCGGAGGTGTCCAGGCTGGCCGAGCAGATTACCGGGTTCAGCCACGTCCTCGACGCCCTCCGGAGCAACACCCACGAGTTCATGAACCAGCTCCACGTGATCCTGGGCCTTCTCCAGGGGGGCGAGTACGAGGAGGCCAAGCGCTTCATCACCACCATCGGCCAGGTCCAGAGCGCCACGGTCTCCACCGTGGCCAAGAACATCAACAACCGCGTCCTGGCCGCCCTGATCCTGGGCAAGATAAACCGCTGCCAGGAGCTGGGCATCAGGATGTCCGTTCAGCCCCACAGCTCCATCCCCAGGCACAGCCTCTTCCTGTCGACCCAGTCCCTGGTCACGGTGGTCGGGAACCTCGTGGAGAACGCCATCGAGGCCATCAACGAGAAGGCCGACCCCGAGGCCGAGGACGCGATCTCCCTGCTGGTCCACGAGGACGGCCAGAGCCTCCTCGTGACCCTCGACGACACCGGGGTCGGCCTGGGCCAGGACGAGCTGGCCCGGATGTCCCATGATGGCTACACGACCAAGGGCGACGGCCGGGGGACGGGCCTGGGGCTCATACGGGCCCTGGTCCGCTCGAGCGACGGGGATTTCACCATCGAGTCCGAGAAGGGGGTGGGCACCTCGATGATCCTCACCTTCACCCGGCCCAGGGACAGGGTCCGGGGTCAGGCCAGGGGCCCCGAGGGACCCGGCCCCGCCGAGGCCGGCCCGTGAGGCCCGATCGCCTGGTCCCCGCCGGCCAGGCCCGGGAACAGACTCCCCAGGCGACGCGCCCAACCCGAGGAGGATACCTTTGGCCAACAATCTCAAGGTGATCATCGTCGAGGACGACCCCATGGTCGCCCAAATCAACAAGCGCTACCTCCAGAAGGTCCCCGGCTTCTGCCTGGCCGGCATCTTCGGCAACGGCAAGCAGGCCCTCGACTACCTCCGGAAGCAGGGCGTCGATCTGGTCGTCCTGGACGTGTACATGCCCGAGCTGAACGGCCTCGAGCTCCTGCGCCTCATGCGTCGGGAGGGCATCCAGCCCGAGGTCATCATGGTCACGGCGGCCAACGACGCCAGACAGGTCGATGAGCTTCTCAAGCTTGGCGTGGTTGATTATCTGGTCAAGCCGTTCACCGAGGAGCGCTTCATAGAGGCCCTCCGAAAGTGCCAGGCCAGGATACGCCTGGCCGACTCAGACGGCGAGCTGAGCCAGCAGGCCATCGACCGGCTCATGGGGGGCCGGGAAGTCCCGGCCAAGGAACCCAAGCCATCCGAGCGCGGGCCGACCCAGGAAACGCCCAAGGGTCTCCAGCCCTCCACCATGGAGCTGATCCTGAAATCCCTGGAAGCGTGCCGCGGCGCCTACCGGGGCTGCGAGGATCTGGCCAGCCTGGTGGGCCTCTCCAAGGTCACCGTCAGGCGCTACCTGAACCACCTGGCCGAGAAGGGCCAGGTGGAAAGCTCCATCGACTACGACACCGGCGGCCGGCCGAGCGTGAAATATCGGCTCAGGTAACCCATCTGGCGGACATTTTGTTTGCGCGATTTAAGACCATGGAAAACAAGATCATTTTATACAATATTATTATAGCTGTACTATATGATTTTATTATTTAAATATTATTAAGCACTTAAATTAGTGAATAACCACCAGCTAAAGCTGGTGGCTTCAAAGATGGCGACTAAAGTCGCCTTTGAGCGGCTAAAGCCGCTCCGAAGAACGACATCAACTACCACCGGCTAAAGCCGGTGGTC
>JAISEK010000051.1 GCA_031264145.1 Deltaproteobacteria bacterium | reverse complement strand
TGGAAGTCAGGTCTTGCAAATTTATGCGTAGACAACAGTTGGCTCAAAAAAATTGATTTTTTATAGCTCGAAAAAAAATGAGAATTACGGGTTACCATGTTTTGGCGATAATCTAAGTTGGTTCCACGTTAATAAAGATAATTCATTGAACTTGTCAGCAAAACCAATTTTTTATTCTTTGGAGCAGCGGCTCAAACAATGTCTTGAATCTCTTTGCAAGTGTTGAAGCGAAAATTTTGGGTAAAGATCTGAATTTGACGTATAATTTTGAAAGTGTTCTGTTTTATTGTTGGCTTTATCTTAATTATTATTATATTTGGCCTATATTTAGCCTTCTTATTGTCCATGACTATTCCTCTGTGGACAGTCTAAGCAAGCATGACTCCTTCATGTCTTCCAGGCTCAAATCATCCCCGCCATTGGATCTGGCCACCTGCCAAGCCTTGTCGGCATGTGACAGGCGGCGCAGCTTGCTTGCGGTCAGGATGCCGAAATAGTCATTTACAAGTTCCAGGGCCTCGAGCTGTTTTTCCGTGAAAGGCGCCTTGGCTTCGTCCAGCGTCAAATCGGAGCTGATTGGGGCCCGTCCGTATGCCTTGTAATGTTGGTACAGGACGGGACAGACGGGGCCATGCTCCCAGCCTCGATGGGCTCGCTGAACAAAGGCTCGTTGTTTATGGCCAAATTAAAGCCTTGCGCGTAATAGACGAGCTTTTGGAGCTTAAGATGCGTCATGAGGTCATCGCTTTGGCCTTCTTCGCAATCAGTCCGCATCATGACTATGAAATAGTTGGCAACGTCAAATACCGTCGGCATGATCGGCTCCTTTTCCCCTGGGCCAGGGCGGCTTCATCCCAAAATTATACCAGAACCCCAAAGGCGGTCAACGGGAACGGGATTGTTCATGGCCGCTGGGCCGGAAGCTATTTAGGGGCTTGCGGAACCAGGCCAAGCTAATCTTGATGCCCAGGCCTTTCAGCTCTGGGGGCCCTGCCTGCGCAGGAGGGCAATCTCCTGGGCGTAGCCCTCGGGCTCGTTCGGGGTCTCCAGGATGAACGGGAGGCCGGCCAGGCGGGGATGCCAGACCACCCTGGCCAGGGCCTCGAGGCCTATCTGGCCTTGGCCGATCTTGGCGTGCCGGTCCTTGTGGCTGTCGAGGGAGTTGAGGCTGTCGTTGACGTGCACTGCCTTGAGCCTGGAAAGCCCTAGTTCCTGGTCGAATTTGGCTAGGACCCCCTCCAGATCGTTTTTTATGTCGTAGCCCCCGTCGAAGACGTGGCAGGTGTCCAGGCACACGCCCATCTTCGAGTCGAGGCGTATTTTACCTATTATCCTGGCCAGTTCCCCGAAGGAGCGGCCGATCTCGGTTCCCTTGCCTGCCATGGTTTCCAAGAGGACCGTGGCCGTCTCGCCGGGGGACAGGACCTCGTTCACGATGTCGGCCGTCAATTCCAGGCCGGCCTGGGCCCCCTGGCCCACGTGGCTGCCAGGGTGAAGGTTGTACAGGGCCCCCGGGAGGCCCCGTAGCCTCTCCAGGTCCTCGGACAGGACCAGCCTGGCGAAGTCGAGGGTCTTCTTCTCCTTGGCGCAGGGGTTGAGGGTGTAGGGGGCATGGGCCACGACCGGGCCGAAGCCCTTCTCGGCCATAAAGGCCACCAGGGCGGCCAGATCCCTGGGATCCAGGGCCTTGGCCGACCCTCCCCTGGGGTTGCGGGTGAAGAACTGGAAGGTGTCGGCTCCCAGCTCCAGGGCCTGGCGGCCCATGGCGAGGAAGCCCTTCGTGGACGAGAGGTGGCAGCCTAGGAACATGGCCGGGGGTCCTTTCTTGCGCCGGGGGCTTTTTCGCCTTGTCGGGCACCGATGGCCGCCTGTGGCCAGGCGAAGGGGAAGATGGGCCGAAAGGTTTCGGGACAGGCGCGGCGAAGTGGCCTGACACAGGGCGATAGGTGAATTTAAGGGGCTTTTCAGCCCTGTGCTTGGCCTAAGCCGTCGCCCATAGGATCGCCAGGAATGTTCAAGGCCTGAGTCCGCCCTGGTCGATGGAACGTCACGTAGCTGGAACGTCCCTTAGATGAAAAGGCGGTTAATTAACCGCAAAAAAACCCTTGAAAGCGTCCATAAATTATGTTACCCTTGGTGGTCCCTGGAAAATTCGAGTTGGGTTGGCACGTTCGAGAAACCAAAGCCCGGTCAGTTTTTCGGATGGCCACCATCATGTCGCGCCCCGTCTGGCCATATCCCGGACGGGGCGCGGGCCGTGGAACCCAACCCGTGCTCACGGCCAGGCCCACCGGGCGTTGCCATAGGCGCTGTCCCTGGGGCCTGGCCATCTTTCCAAGAAGCGCCGCGAAGACCGACCTATGAGGCCGGCGACATTAGGCGCGCCAAACGGTTTGGCGGCCAGGCAGGCCGCCGTCAATGCCTGTGGAGGACAGGACGCGGGTCCGCCGATGAAGCAGGAACCATCCGTTGGGACCAGGAGCGGCGACGTCCCTGGCTCTGCGGTAATCCCCTACCGTAGGCGGGGGAGGATGACAAAACCCCGGCCTTGAGGCCGTGTCAACCCCCGCCGTAGTCCCGGCGCGGGACCAATGACGTTGGAGTCACTAGGAGCTATTTTACGATGACCACCATTCCAAAATCAAACGACGCCCTTGGAATCACCAATAGGGGAAACCCGGCCGAGTCGGGCCTGTGCACCCTCTGCCAGGCCGACTGCGCCGGCCGCTGCGAGGTCTGGTCCTCCTGCCTCAAGGGCCGGGAGCTTCTCTATCCCAGGGACTTCGGGGGAACCACTGCCGGCGCCGGCAACATCGCCCCCGAGGGGGTCTCCTATGCCAGCCTGAGGGTCATGGGTTACTGCTACGGGGCCCACGACGCCCCGCCCTCGGCCAAGAACGGCGACGCCCTCTTCACCGAGGTCTCGCTGGAGACCACGTTCGGCCAGACGAAGAAGACCGTCTGCCGGGCTCCCTACATGGCCGGTGCCCTGGGCTCGACCTTCATCGCCGCCAAGTACTGGGACGCCATGGCCGCCGGCTGCGCCATCTGCGGCGTCCCCATTGTCATCGGCGAGAACGTGGTCGGCGTGGACCGCAAGTCGGAGATCAAGGACGGACGCATCGCCGTCAGCCCGGAGATGGATCGCCGCCTCGAGTCATACCTGCGCTACTATGACGGCTACGGGGTGGCCATCGTCCAGCTCAACGTCGAGGACGCCAGAAACGGCGTGGCCGAGTACATCGCCGAGCGCTACCGCGACAAGGTCATGATCGAGCTCAAATGGGGCCAGGGCGCCAAGTGCATCGGCGGCGAGATCCAGGTCAAGGACATCGAGTACGCCGACTTCCTGAAGGCCAGGGGCTACCTGGTCGATCCCGACTGCTCCAAGGAGGAGGTCAGGGAGGCCTACAAGAACCGCTCCATACACGGCTTCGCCCGCCACAGCCGCCTGGGTTACACCAACCTCAATTCCTGGGAAGAGGTGAGGGCCGACTTCCTCAACAACGTCAAGCACCTCAGGGAGCTCGGCTTCGAGCGTATCTCGCTGAAGACCGGGGCCTACGGCATGGAGGCCCTGGCCATGGCCATCAGGCTGGCCAGCGAGGCCAAGCTCGACCTGCTGACCATCGACGGGGCCGGCGGCGGCACTGGCATGAGCCCCTGGGACATGATGGAGCACTGGGGCGTCCCGCCCATCCTCCTCCACGCCAAGGCCTATGAGTACGCCTCGCTTCTGGCCGCCTCCGGCCAGAAGGTGGTCGATATCTCCTTCGCCGGCGGCTTCGCCCGTTCCAGCGCCATCTTCAAGGGCCTGGCCCTGGGCGCCCCTTTCGTCAAGCTCATCTGCATGGGCCGGGCCATGATGATCCCCGGCTTTTTGGGCTCCAACATCGAGGGTGTCCTAAAGCCGGCCAACAAGGCCAGGATCAACGGCAACTGGGACGTCCTGCCCAAGACGGTTGCCGACCGCGGCTCCAAGGCCGAGGAGATCTTCGCCGGCTGGTACGACGTCCAGAAGAAGATCGGGCCCGAGGCCATGAAGGAGATCCCCTTCGGGGCCGTGGCCATGTGGGGCATGCTCGACAAGCTCTCGGCCGGTCTCCAGCAGCTGATGGCCGGGGCCAGGAAGTTCACCATCGGGGCCATTGACCGCGACGACATCTCGGCCTGCAACCGCGACACCGAGCGCGAGACCTGCCTCCCGTTCGTGACCGACATCGGCGACGAGAAGGCCAAGCTCATCCTAAAGCAGAAGTTCTAGTAAGCCCCGGGGCCTTCCCGTGGCCCTCCGGCGATCCGCGCCCCTACCCGGGTGGCCCGAAAAGGCCCATCCGGGTATTTTATTGTCCCGTTTCCCGGTGGATTTGTCGCAGGCGGATTTGGCATATGTCTTGACCAAAACCATTGAATGGAGGAAAATGGCCCCAGCTATTTTGGACGTGAACATGGCGGCAATGATGTTTCAGCTAGTTTTCGTCGCATATTAGCTTTATACCGATCAAGCTGTTTTTTTTTCTACACGCCACGTCTTTTGGAACTCTCTATATTTTTTTTGCCAAAGAATCAAAAAAGCTCTTGTGTGATGCCAAGAAAGATCACCGTTTTGCGACAGCTTTCAAGATCTAGCTCACATGATATCCGCCTATATTCAAGGAATGATTTTGAGGCCTGTTCTGGGAAGGGGAAAAACCTTGGAAAAGCATAATCTTGAATTGAAGCAAAAATGGGATGATGAATATCTGAAATGGATATGCGGTTTTGCCAACTCTTCGGGCGGGAGATTGGAAATCGGTCGAAAAGACAAGACGGGAGAGGTAATAGGCGTTGCCAACCCCAAAAAACTGATGGAGGACTTGCCGAATAAAATCAGGAGCGCGACCGGCGTCATCCCGGCCATCGATCTCCTGGAGTCCGATGGCAAGCCGTATATCGTAATCACGGTGAAACCGTATACGTTCCCTGTCAGCTGCCAAGGCAAGTATTACATCCGTTCAGGTGGCACCAATCAGGAGCTTTCCGGGATTGCGCTCGATGAGTTCATGCTTAGGGTACTTGGCAAGACTTGGGACGGCGTTCCCGTGCCCTACGTGAAGTACGATGATTTCGATGGCGACGCATTCAGGGCCTTCCGCCGCAAGGCAATCGAGAGTGGGAGGCTGACGGCGAAGTACCTTGAGATTACCAACGACATGCTCTTGAGGAACCTTCGCCTCACCGACGACAAGTTCCTGACCAAGGCCGCACTCCTTCTGTTCCACCAAGACCCGGAGAATTGGGTTCCTGGGGCATACGTAAAGATCGGCTTTTTCGAGAACGCTTCCGACCTCCTTTACCAGGACGAGATACACGGCCCGCTGATAACCATGGCCGACAGGGTCGAGGATTTGGTCTACCTCAAGTATTTCAAGGGAATTATCAGCTACGAGGGGCTCCAGCGGATAGAGACGTATCCTGTTCCCCGCATCGCCTTCAGGGAAGCCGTCCTGAATGCCATCGTTCATCGCGACTACAGCACAGGCAACCCAATCCATATCCACATCTACCCTGACAGGGTTCTTATATACAATGACGGAAGGCTACCGGAAAATTGGACCGAGGCTGACTTGATGTCCCTGCATTCCTCGGTGCCCCACAATCCTCTGGTAGCTGGCGTTTTCTTCCGTTCCGGACAGATAGAGGCCTGGGGGCGGGGGATTCTGAAGATACGCGAAGCCTGCCAGCATTGGGGCAAGCCTGAACCGTTCTATAGAATTCGTCCCACCGAGGTGATGATTGGCTTTCATGCCGGGGCAGGCACCGAAAAAAAAACGGTAAGACCCCCAGGGCGAAACCCAGTTCCACAACCTGGGAAAGAGATAACGGAAGACCTCACGGTACTCGCTGTTCCATCAAATATAATGAGCTTAATGCGCAGCGACCCAAAGATCACCGCCAAGGCCATCGCCAAAGAGATCGGCCTTGCCCGGCACAAAGTCCAGGCGCATATCCTGGACCTTAAAAAGGCAGGCTTTGTCGAGCGCGTGGGAGCGGCTAAAGGAGGCTCTTGGGTCGTTAAGTAAAATTTGTGACCGAAATACAGGCTCGTCACCGCCTCGAGCCTGAAGGAATTTGGGAGATGCAGGCTTGCCTCGTCAACCACTTTGCCGCTTTTGGGAAAACCTGGCCAATTTTGGATAAATTGTGACTGGAACGGCAATCTGGAAGCTTTACGGATTGGAGGTAATGGCTTTTGACATCGTGAGGACGCACTGCGATTGCCCGAGCAGCATCGACAAGCTGGAACGGGTTTTTGTTCTTGTCGCGTCGAAGCTGTATGCGAGGACAAGGCTATGAACAATGCGAGGCGGTTGAGATGGGCCGCCGAGCTGATAATTCGGGACGAAGTCTACATGTGTTGGCATGATTTTGACAAGCACGGCTCAGTTGGTGATTTGAGAAAATATAGACAAAAGACAAGCGCACAGGTAGCCCATTTTTCCGTGGTGCCTGGGACGGTTTTTCCGCCCGCGTGACCGGCGAAGCGCTCCAGCTGAGGAACACGTGGAAAAGGAGATCAAGGGAGGGGCCATTTGGCCTATTTCTTGGAGATCTTTATCTTTTGGCTCTTGCCGATCAATTTTCCAATCTTTTCTAGCCAGTTGAAAGAGCTGAGCATTTTTAGTGCTCCGGTCGCAGTCGGAAAACTCTGCCCCTTGACCTTGTCCAGCCATTTGGCGGCCTCGGCCTTGTCCTTGGGCACACCCCCGAGTCCCTTGGCGAGCAGGGTGCCAAGGACGAATTGGCCCTTTCCGTAGCCTTGTTCTGCTGAAAGGCGTACCAATCTTAGGCCCTCTGACTTGTTCCTGTCCACGCCGTGACCGATGAGGTACATAAGGCCGAGGTTGCACTGGGCCCTGTCGTAGCCTTGGGCAGCGGCCAGGTGAATCCATTTTAGGCTTTGGGGAAGGTCAATCGGTACGCCATCGCCTTTGCCGTACATGACGGAAAGGTTGAACTGGGACATAGCGTCGCCCTGCTTGGAGGCCTTTAGGAACCATTCCAGTGCCTTGGGCTTGTCCTTGGCGACCCCCTCCCCGTCCCGGAACATGCAGCCAAGGTTGTACTGGGCCGGGACGAAACCCTGCTTGCCGGCAAGGAGGGTCCAATTGAACGCCTCGGCCCTGTCCTCGGCCACGCCGTTGCCATGATAGTACAGCTCGCCAAGGTTGTATTGGGCCGAGGCCACGCCTTTATTGGCCGCCAGGCGGTACCATTTTGCGGCCTGGGCCCAGTCCTGGGCAACGCCTCGTCCTTCGCTGTACATGAAGCCGAGGCAATCCTGGGCCATGGGATCGCCTCTCTCGGCGGCCCTGTGGACCACCTTGATTTCTTTGGCCCCAATTGGTTGGCCAGAAAAATCTGAGACAATGAGCACGATGTCGTCTTTCATTTTGATTTCATCATCATTTCTTTGTCTTGCCTGGGTCCGCTGGCCTCCGGTTCCTGGCTGACCTTGGCCCATCCGTCCACCGGGTGTGGCCACTGACGGCGTGCACGTGTGTTTCAGAAAAGTGTGTTCGGGGCCTTTGGCGGCACCAGGCCCAGATGCTCGTAGGCCTTGGCCGTGGCCAGGCGGCCGCGGGGACTGCGGTGGATGAAGCCTTCCTGGATCATGAAGGGCTCGTAGACCTCCAGTATGGTCTCGGCCTCCTCGCCGACGGCCGTGGCCAAGGTCTCCAGGCCGACCGGTCCCCCGGAGAACCTCTCGCAGATGGTGTACAGGATTCGGCGATCGAGGTTGTCCAGCCCGTAGTCGTCGATGTCCAGCATGGCCAGGGCCTCTCCGGCCGTCTTCTGGTCAATCAGGCCCTGGGCCTTGACCTCGGCGAAGTCCCTGACCCGCCTCAGGAGCCTTCCGGCGATCCTGGGGGTGCCCCGGCTGCGCCTGGCTATCTCGGCCACACCTTCTGGGGTGGTCTTGGCCCCCAGTATGGTCGACGCCCGCTGGACGATGAGGGCCAGCTCGTCCGGACGGTAGAACTCCAGCCGCTGGAGTATGCCGAAGCGTTCCCGCAGGGGCGGGGTCAACAGGCCGGCCCTGGTGGTGGCCCCGACCAGGGTGAAGGGGGCCAGATCCAGGCGGACCGACCTTGCCCCTGGGCCCTGGCCCAGCATGAGATCTAGCTTGAAGTCCTCCATGGCCGGGTATAGGTACTCCTCGATGGATGGGCTCAGGCGGTGGATCTCGTCGATGAACAGGACTTCCTTGGGGCTCAGGTTGGTAAGGATGGCGGCCAGATCCCCGGCCCGCTCGATGACCGGCCCCGAGGTGGCCCTGAAGGCCACCCCGAGCTCGTTGGCCAGGATCTGCGCCAGGGTCGTCTTGCCCAGGCCAGGGTGTCCGTGGAACAGGACATGGTCCAGGCTTTCGCCCCTGTTCCTGGCCGCCTCGATGAAGATCGAGAGCTTGTTCTTGAGTTCGGTCTGGCCCAGGAACTCGGCAAGCTTCTTGGGCCTGGTGGTGGCTTCCTGGTTTTTTTCCTGGTCCAGGGCCTCAGGACTAAGTATCCCTTTTTTTGTATTATTTTCGCTTTCCTTGGGTTCCTTGTCTTTATTTTGGGACATATGGCTAACTTATATCCTAAATTTATTGATCAATTATTCCAATAGCGGTTTGATATGGGAGTGCAGTGGTGGTAATATTCAAGATATTTAAATATGGTAGCCTTAAGATCCCGGCGCTCGGCTATCTCGTGTATGCCCCGGATGTCAGAGTAGAATTCCATGTTCTCGTAGATTTGTCTGGAGTTGCGGCACAGGGCCGCCGCCCTGACGTCCTCCTCGTTGACCTGGAAGCCCCTGGCCTCCATGACCCTGGGGCCGGTGAAGATGACCAGGGCGTTAGGCTCGGCCAGGATGACGTCGCCCAGGGCGGCGTAGCTGGCGATGGCCCCGCCGGTCGAGGGGTCGCCGAGGACGGAGATGAACGGCAGGCCGTCGCGCTTGAGCCTGGTCACGCAGTTGACCGTCTTGACCATCTGCATGAGCGCCGGGGTGCCCTCCAGAAGCCGGGCCCCGCCGGAGCAGCACAGGCTGATGAGGGGCAGCTTCTTGTCCCTTGCGTACTCGGCCAGCCGGAAGAACTTTTCCCCGAAGACCACGCCCATGGTCCCCCCGGCGAAGTAGAACTCGCAGATGGCCAGGGCCACCGGGAGGCCGAAGATTGTCGCCTCCCCTGTCACCAGTCCCTCATGGAAAGGCGAGCGTTGGTCCTGCTTGGTCAAAAAGCCCAGGTACTCAGGGGTCAGGAGGGAAGGGTGGAGGATGTGGTGGGCGGTTAGGTCCCTGCTCATCTCCTGGAAGCTGCCGGGGTCCGTCAGGCAGTTGATCCAGCCCATGGCCCCCATGATCCGGCTGACGCCGCACTTAGGACAGACATAGTGGTTGGCCATGAACTCCGAAACCCTGATGATGGCCCCGCAGCCCTCCTCGGTCCCGCCGGCTTTGATGCTCATGTCGCCACATTTGACGTACTGCTCGGGGTTGGTGGCCGGATCGGTCTGCTCACCCCATTCCACGCCCGACTGGATGTCCTGGCTGGTCAGGTGAAATGTCTTTAGATCCGGGGTGGGCACCGCCTTGCGCCTCAGAGGCGTCAGCCTGAAGAACGTGGTCCAGCGGCTGCTCTTCTTGTAGGGCTCGAGCTTGTAGACCCCGAAGGCCTTCGCTCGGTTGCGTCTGATCCTCAGGAGGGTCTTGATGTTCCGACGGGCCAGATCTCTGAGGGTTTTCTCGAGATAGGCGGCCAGGGGCTTGGCGTAGCCATCGATGTCGTTGACCAGCTTGGGTGCCGCCAGGACCTGGTCGATGATGCCCAGCTCCTGGAGCTCGGCGGCGGTTGGCTTGGAGATCAGGAGGGCTTCCCTGACCTTGGTGGGGTCCCTGAAGATGATGGCCGCCAGGCTCTCCGGGGGGGCGGTGGCGTACAGGGCGTCGTCGAATTGGGCCCTGCGGTCGGTCATCTGGATGGCCAGGGCCCCGCCGCTGCCTCCCTCGCCGATGATGACCGAGACCGTGGGCAGGGGGATGGTCAGGAAATCGCGTATGAGCATGGCGATGAAGAAGGCCTGGAAATGCCGGGCCGACTCCATGGAGATGTCCGCCCCGTAGGTGTCGATGAGCGTGACTATCGCCACTGTCTCCCCCTGGCCCGATCTCTGGACCGCCCTCTTCAGGAAACGGGCAATCTGGGAGTGGTCGTCGGCCGTGAGCATGCCGTGGTTGAGCTTGGCCAGGTCTTCCTTGGTCCTCAGGTTCTCGGGCTTGGGCTTCTGCTGGGCTATGACGAATAACGAGTGTCCCCACTCCTCGACCTCGCCCAGGATAAGGGCTGGGCTGTAGGGGATGGCCCTCCTGAAGGTGGGGAAGATGCGTTGTATCAGGTCGCTGGAGCGTGGCCTTAGTGGCGATCTGGTCCGGCGGCGAAAAAGATCGACCACGTTGGTGGGGACGTTGGACATGCGGACTCCAAAAAAAACGCGGGCAACTGACTAAGGGTGCCTTGGGACAAGCCCAAGGCAGACGCCTAAGGATAAAGCGGTATTGTAAGACAGCTGGAGTGAAAAAACAAGCGTTGGATTTTACAAAAGTTAGTATTTACCACATATTGTTCATCTTTATCTTATATTTTGCCAATTATAGCTGGCTCACAAGGCCACCAAATTGAGACCGCCTTGGTTCCGGATACCAGGCCGATCAGTCCCGAATGGCGTCTTTTTTGGCCCAAGTATTGCATCTATAATTTGCGGAAGACCAGAGTCCATCCGCCCTGGGCTCTCAAAGGAAAAAGCCACCATTCAACCCGATGCCGGCAAAGGCCCCAGGGCGTCTTTTCCGGCTCAGGAGAACAGGGACAGGCCCATGCTGGAAAAGTACTCGCCCGCGGCCAACCTGGCCACGGCCAAGACCAACCCGGCGGCGTCAGCCGCCGACATACGCGATCCTAAATCGCGAAGGCGGCCCATGCCCCTGAGCGCGCCTACGGCCGCTAACCTGGCCACCGGCGGAGGCGGCGTCTTCGAAGCCATGATGGCCGTCAACCAGTCCCAGAACAAGATCTTCGAGGAGGTACTGGATGGCCCTGTCAGCCAGCAGACCCAAAGGCAGCTGGCCCAGCTTCAGGCCCAGAACATGAAGAACAGACTGGCCGACGAGATCGCCGACGGCCGGGAAAGGCCCCCCGCCCAGAGCCAGGCCCTGGCCGAGGAGGAGGTCCAGGCCCTCATTCATGGCCAGGGCCAGACCAGCGGCGTCGGCACGGCCGACCAGGAGCCGAAGACACGCAGGACCCTGGAACTCATGGCCGGGCCCACCATCGTCAGCGGGATTGAGACGGGACGGGTTTTTTCGCCCTCCCAGATGTCAGCCTTCAAGCAGCGGATCGGCCTGGCCCAAAACCTGGCGGCCACGGAGAGAGCGGCCAGGTCGTTCGTCGGCGTGGCTGCCGACGACGAGATAGGCCGGATAATTCGGGGCAGCCAGGGGGATGGCAGAGACACTGCCACCAAGGTCTCAGGGTCAGACATCCTGGAAACCGGCCTGGCCCAGGAACAGTTGTCCAGCGACGCCCGGCCGTCCTTAGACGAGGCTGGACTGGACGACATCATCATGAGAGTAGGTGAGGCCTTGGGCCTTGACCCATCGCTTATCAAGGCGGTCATCAAGACCGAGTCCAATTTCAACGACAAGGCTGTCTCCCCGGCGGGAGCCAAAGGGCTGATGCAGCTCATGCCCGGGACGGCCAGGGAGATGGGGGTCAAGGACCCGTTCAACCCGCTGGACAACATCTGGGGCGGGGCTCGCTACCTCAAGAAGATGCTCGATAGCTACGGGGGCAACCTCAACAAGGCCCTGGCCGCCTACAACTGGGGGCCCGGCAACTTCAACCGCCACGGGGGTGGGGGAAACATGCCCCGGGAGACAAGGCGCTACATAGAGGTCGTCAACCGCAACTACAACCGCTTCAAGAAGGACACGGTCAGCGCCTAAGGTCCTTTGGTTGGCATGTAAAAGGCCCGCCTGGATCGGTTCCAGGCGGGCCTTTCCATGCCAGCCCTCTGCTGCCTTCGCCTTGCGCCATAAAGGTCACCTCGCACCACGAGACCTGACCGCTGGAGTCTCTTTCGCCACCGGTGGGGCATGCGGCCAGACGGCTCGCCCAATCTGAGGGAAAGGAGGCACCTCCAAGGAATCGCCGTAAAGACCATGCCGCAGCAAGGCTGACCATGGGAGAGCATTTTTCGTTCCCGCCCCGCAGTACAGGCTGTCCCTTCTCCCTACTTGGGGCTGGCGGCGGCACTCTGGAATGAACTCTGGCTCCAGGCAGATTGCCGGGACTTCCCACTGAACCTGGCGTCTGGAGCCATGATCCGGGAAATGACGCCGGCATCTTGCCACTATCCAGCCGATGGCCTTTTCGGGGGCCATGGTCGTTTGGCATGGCCGCCTGCGTTTCCAGTAAGAGGGGACGACATCAAACGGACCGAACAGTGGAGAGCTTCCCAGGTTTCGTCATGGGGCTGGACAAGGGATTGCGACCCAGACATTTTCCGGAGGAAGCAAGGAGTGCCTCGCGGGAACTTCGGCGGCGAACTGGCTGCCTCTTGGTCTCAAGGCCCCGATGACGCTTCATTGATGCCGTGCCGCTCTTTTTCCTCCGCTGTCTTGGGCCAAAAGCCCAAGACCATGGTTAAGGCGGCCACTGCCAGCTCTTGGTAGATATGTTTTAAATACAACCAATTTTATTTTAATAAAAATAGTATAATTAGTTAATTAGCTCTAAATTTTATAAAAAATTAATAATTATATATAATTTATTTTTAAATAGTAAAAACAGTCTAAAATATTGGCTTCAGCCCTCTGTCTGACACCGACCTGGTGACATGACCTCGGCCACCATTCCCCCCATCCCTCCAGTCATTATTGTAACCGAATCCTCCTATAGTCTGGCCAGTCGCCGACAGGCCTTGGAACATGTCTGGCGGCTGGGTCTGGACGGGCTTGCCCCGGGGTTCCACATGCCACCAGGTTACCACTGGTCCCCATTTCTCCCCTAGGGCCCGATATCTAAGCCTGATGTGTTTTTCCTCCAAGGCATTACGTTCGTGTGATCGATCGGCGATCCCATTTCGCCGGGCGGATGGATTTACCGCTGGCTGGCTCAGCTGCCGCCGAGGATTATTGCCGCCAGAATTCATCGGAAGTTCATTGGAAATTGATCTTGGAAATGCGAAGAAAGTAATTTCATTGTCAAAAAACCTTTATTTTGTGGAATATTTAAGTGATATATTTATTTGAATATATATTTTTAAAATTAAATATAGTTATGATAATATATAATTTGGCTATAAAATTC
>JAISEK010000184.1 GCA_031264145.1 Deltaproteobacteria bacterium | reverse complement strand
GGGCGACTCCAATTCTCGGTGTGTTGGGATGGCGGCCTGGGCCAGAGATAGTGCCTGGCTTGCGTGAAAACCCAATATATAGTATTTCACCCCAAAAGAAAAGTCCCGTCCCTCGTCCGTCCGCCGTCCCGCCTTTCCAGGATCGCTCCGCGTCTCGGTGCGTTCCCAGGAATCCTCCCTGATAGGCGTGAAGCCGCGATGCCATGTCCCCTGGCCTGGCCCCTGGAGCGGGCCAGGCCCTTTGTGCCGGGCAGGGGGCGTCCTGGCTGGACAGGGGCCGCCCTCCCCCGGCGGCTCGGCTCGGGACGGGGGCGACCGCGCCCTGAGGCTGGTCGCGCTGGACAAGCGGCGGAGGGCTGCGTCGGCGGCCCCGCCTTGGGGTGGGGCCAGGGGAAGTTGGCTGTAGGGCGATGACCAGGGAAAATGGGAAAGGGACCCGGTTCCTGGTTTGGCGGGTCAGGCCGGCAGACCAGGAGCCGGGTCCCCTGCCTCGACCGGGGCCACGGAAAGGCTAGCGGATGGTGAACTGGATGGGCACGGTCAGTTCCAGGGTGTTGAGGTCCAGCTCCTTGGGAAAGGAAGGCAAGGGGTTGACCCTCTGGATGAGGGCCTGGGCCTCGTCGTCCAGGATGGAGTGGCCTGAGCTCTTGACCAGCCTGGAGGACACCACCCGGCCCTGGCGGTTGAGGATGAAGGCCATGGTGGCCGTGCCCTCGATTTGGTTGTACTGCGCCGACTGGGGGTACTTGCGGTTGCGCTGGAGCCTGCGCCTGACCTGGGACTTGTAGGCCTCCAGGGCGTTGGCCGTTCCCCGGCCCGTGCCGCCGCCGTAGCCTCCCTGGCCGGTGCCTTCCCCGCCGCCGGTGCCGGTCCCTACCCCGCCGCCGTAGCCCTGGGCGCCTTCCTCCCCGGTGCCCTCGGCCTGGGGCTGGGGGGGCGGCTTTGGCTTGGGCTTCGGCTTTGGCTTTGGTTTCGGCTTGGGCTTTTCCTCCGGTGGAGGGGGAGGCGGCACGGTGGTTTCCTCGGCCTGGGGGGAAAGGCTCTCGATGACGCTCAGGTCCTCGGGTTCCTGTTCGGTCTCAGGTTCCGGCTCAGGCTCTGGCTCCGGCTCCGGGACAGGCTCGGGGACGAGGGGCTCCGGCTCCGGCTCGGGTGCCTCGGCCGGGGCCGGGCCCAGGGGGTGCGGCTCCTCCCCTGGGCCGGCCTCCCCGCCGCCAGGCTCGCCCCCCAGGGGGTCGTAGTCAAAGTCCATGAAGGCCAGGGGCACGATGGGCGTTTCCCTATGCCCGGGCCACAACAGGATCAGGACGCAGACAAGGTGCAGGCACGCCGACATGACCAGGGCCATGATCAGGGCGTTCGACTCTATTTTTGATATCCTCTGGGCTGGCATGGTCAAGGGCTTTTCGAGGCCTCCGGCCAATCGGTCCCCGACAGTCCATCCAGGTCCTGGGGGGTGTCGGGCGAAAGGCCTTTCTTGGGTGCTGGGACGGCCACCGGAATCCGGCGATGCCCGGAAAGCCGCTTTGGTGGAAGCCGGGGCCCGGTGGCTCTCCTGGCAAGCCCGTGTCCTGGGCAACGGGACGGCCTGGGCTGGGACAGCCTTACTGGGAGGCGGTCTGGGCCGGCTGGGCCTCGGCCGGGGCGGGATTTCCCGTCGGTGCCAGGGAGGTGGCCGGCGCCGTCGGGACGGGGCTCCCTGGTGGGGAAACGGCTGTGGCCGTCGCCGCTGGGGCTGGACCTTCGGCCGGGGAAACGGCCATCGCCGCTGGGGCGGGGCTCCCGGCCTGGGAAGTGGCCGTCGCCGCCGGGTCGGCGGGCGCTGGCGCCTCGGTCCCCGTTCCGGCGTCAGGTCCGGGCTGGACGTTGGTCACCAGGGTCACCCTGGCGAAGCCGGCCTGGCCCAGCTCGCTCATGAGCTCCATCATCTTGGCGTACTTGACCTCGCCGTCGCCCCGGACGAACACCTCCCCCGACTCGGACTCCAGGGCCAGGCGCCTGAAGGTCTCCGCCCTTTGCCCCTCGGCGACCGGGTCCTTGTCCACGAAGGCCTGGCTGTCGGCGTCAAGGCTGACGATCAGGGGGTGCTCCGGCCTGGGCATGGGCATGCTCGAGGTCTTGGGGAGGTTTATCCTCACGCCGCCCATCATCAGCGGGGCGGTGACCATGAAGATTATCAGGAGGACGAGCATGACGTCGATGAAGGGCGTGACGTTTATGTCCGATATGGAGCCGGCCTCGCCGCTGCCGTGAATGAGCTCTGGGGTTCGTTCCATCCGTTGGCCTCCGGCGGTCTAGTTCTTGGAGGGGCTGGGCAGGCCCTCGAAGCGGATCCTGGCCAGGTTGTTGCCGACCAGACCGATGCCGGCCAGGGCCTCCTTGGAGATCTTCCTCACGGTCGCGTTTATCTTGTTGAAGGCGATGACCGCCGGGATGGCGGCCACCAGCCCCATGGCGGTGGCGGAGAGGGCCTCGGCGATGCCCGGGGCCACGACCGAGAGGGTGGTCTCGCCGGAGGCGGCGATGCCGATGAAGCTGTTCATGATGCCCCAGACCGTGCCGAACAGGCCGACGAAGGGGCTGGTCGAGCCCACGGTGGCCAGGACCGTGACCCTGGCCTCCAGACGGTCCAGGCGCCCCGAGAGGATGACCCGCATGGAGCGCTCGACCCTTTCCCGGTAGTCGGCCCTGGTCTCGTTCCCGGCATGGTCGAGGCTCTCCCCGAGGCCGGCCTCGGCCACGAGGGAGGTGAAGCCGGGGAACCTGTCGGGCACGACCTCGTTCCCGAGGCCCTGGGCCAGCCGCTTGAACTTCTGGATCTGGCGGCTGATTTTGCCCAGGAGGATGGCCTTCTCCAGGATGACCACCCAGGAGGCCAGGGAGGCCAGGACAAGCAGGATCATGACGCCCTTGACCACGTTGTCCGCGGACATGAACATGTTGGCTATGGAGAACTGGGGCATATGCGTGGGCCTTTATTGCGATTTTGGGTGTTTGGAAGCAACGTGGGGGGAGCGGGCGGGAAGGGGCGGGAAAAGGGACAAAAAAACCGGATCCCCAAAGGAGATCCGGGACGCCCATAATCCTGGAAAGGCAAACCCCAAGGGTCCCGCTTGAACCCCAAGCAGGCGACTCCTCATCGAGGGCGCGACAGGCAGGTCTTCTGACTCTTCCCTGCCCCCGCAACCTTCCCAACCCGGCTGGTCAGTGGCTGCATGCGGGGACTTCCCGAAAGGATCGGGCCGGGCTCTCACAGCGATGGGCTCGTCCCCGACTCGCACGGGGTTCCCAATTAAGCCTAAAGGCACCTGTGGGCCAAAAAAAGCCAGGCGGCCTGGCCGTGAAGGCCATCGCCTCCTGCGAGGGTCTGGCCGCTGGGCTTTTATGGCGTGATTATAAGTCCGTCGCGGGAAAAAATCAAACCAAATGTGAGACCGCCGGGGGGATTTTGGGGCCCGGACGTGAACCGCGCCGGCCGTCCCTGGGCCGGCCTGGCCTGGCGGCGCGGCCAGGGCACCGGGTGGATGGGAGGACGCCCCGGCCCGCGTCCAGGCCCTGGCAGGCCAAAAGAGGGCCAAGGCGGCGATTGTCCGGGAAGGAGGACCGATTCGTCAGGCCCAGGGGCAATTAAAATAATGGAGGCGATGCGGTCCCGAAGGAGAACCACACCGCCTCCGTCATGAGTCTTGTCCAGCCGCTTTCCCTAGGGGCCCCGCGGGCCGGAATTACCCGCGCCGCCCCCGTTCCCGGCCCCCGCCAGGGGGGCCACCGTCAGCCGTTCAGGAGGGACAGGGCCATCTGCGGCAGGGAATTGGCCTGGCTCAGCATCGAGACCGCCGCCTGGGCCAGGACCTGGTTGCGCACGAACTCGGTCATCTCGGTGGCCATGTCCACGTCCGAGATCCGGCTCTCCGAGGCCTGCAGGGCCTCAATCTGGATCTGTAGGTTGGTCATGCTGTTTTCCAGCCTGTTCTGGAGGGCGCCGATGTCGGCCCGGACCTTGTCCTTGCGCTCCATGGCGTGGTTAAGGGCCTCCAGGGCCTCCTGGGCCGACGACTGGGTCCTGACCTCGGCTCCGTCCCATTCCCCGTCGTCCGCGTCCTGGATCTCCACGAAGCTGTGGCGGTCGAGGCCGTTGATGATGCCGGCCCCTAGGCCGGGGGTCTCCAGCTCGTTCACGCCTTTGGACAGGGCGGCGATCCACAGATCCCTTTCCTTGCCCACGTCCCGCCCGTGGAGGGTCAGGTTCCAGACCTCGTTGCCGTAGCCGGCCTTGGTCTGCACTGGCTTGAAGGTGCCCCAGTTCTGGCCGCCCAGGCTGAAGGAGGTCCCGTCCTGGCTCCGTTTGCCCGTCTCCAGGTTCTCGAAGCTGATGGCCGCCAGGCCCGCCTGCGAGGCCAGGTCGCCGTTGCCCACGTCGCAGGCCAGGAGGCTGTTGAAGTCGCCGCCCTCCTTGGTGAAGATGTAGCACATCTCGACGCTCTGGCCGTTGACGTTGACCTCCTCGAACATGGCCCAGAACTGGCTGCGGGCGTTGTGGTTGATGGCCGAGGCCAGGGCCCAGGCCCCGAAGTTGGAGTTTCCGCTGGAGTCCGTGGGGGGCGTGCCGGCACTGGCGACCACGGTGGCGTACTTGGTGCTGTCGATGATGCCCTTAGTGGCCACCGTCTCCTCCTTGGTGGGGTCGATGGTG
>JAISEK010000173.1 GCA_031264145.1 Deltaproteobacteria bacterium | reverse complement strand
AGCGTCTCTCAAGATCTTGATCGGTATCATCATTTGTCATCTGGGCCCTCCTAACCAAACAAGGTAGGAGGAGCATATCATAGTTTTTCTAAAATTACTAAATAAAATATGGTACACCCTTGGCAGGGTTTGGCTATTGATTTTAATTTAGTACCTGTTATATTTGATAATTGTGGATACTTATCCAGGAGACCCAGGCTGGGGACCATGGTCCGGGCACGCCGGTGCCAGGCCTTCCCGACAAGGACGCAGATAATGCCCTTTAGCATTCTAGATTTTGCCAAGACTAACCGCGCCGTTTTGATTTGGGCGGTGTTTTTCGCCCTGATATATACCATGAGGGACATGTTCGGGATTTTTTTCCTTACTTTCATCATGTGCTTCATTACCCATGGCATAACGGGCAAACTATACCGCTTCACCAAGCAGCGTCGAAAATATTTGGTCATAACCCTTTACCTGGTGCTCCTGTTGGCCATCGTGGCCTTCTTCGTCTACGGGTTTCCGAAGATCTATTCAGAGGCCAAGCAGTTCGCGACCCAGCTGCCGGCCACGTTGTCCAACATTGAGGAAAATCTTGACGGAATCGCCCGGGACAACCCCAGCCTGGATTGGCCCATCGAGCGGCTGAAGGAGGCCCTGACCCTGGACGCGGTCATCAGCAAGGCCTGGTACCTGGCCGTCCGGGGCCTCGAGCAGGCCTGGCATTACGTGACCTGGTTCTTCATCGCGATACTCTTCAGCTTCCTCATAATGCTGGATCTGCCGAACCTAATGCAGAAGTTCATGGCCCTCAGGCATTCCAGGGCCGGGGAGATCTACAAGGAGACCGCCTTCAGCGTCATCCGCTTTTCCCAGGTGGTCGGGGAGAACTTCAGGGCCCAGATATTCATTTCCCTGATTAACACCCTCCTGACCTTCATCGGGCTGTCCATCATCGGGACCGGGGCCACGGCCCTCCTGTCCTTCGTGGTCTTCATCTGCGGGCTCATCCCGGTCCTGGGGGTCATAATCTCCTCGGTCCCCATCATGCTGGTGGCCCTCAACACGGGCGGACAAAATATGGTCCTGGCCGTCGTGGTCCTCATCGTCATCATCCACCTGCTGGAGGCCTACGTCCTCAATCCCAGGATCGTCTCGGCCGTCATGCACATTAACCCAGTCCTTACCCTCATGATTCTGTACGTCGCCCACAGCATCATGGGCCTCTGGGGCATGCTGCTGGGCGTCCCCATAACCGTGTATTTCTACCGCCACGTGATCCAGGTGCCCAACGCCCGGAATGGGAAAAGGCCCCCCATAAGGCCAGGGCCGGGCGGCCCTGGCCCGGCCGACGCTGAGGGGCCGCCGGATCCTGGACTGGGGGGAGGCTGACCATGGCCAAGCGGCTGGCCCCGTTGGCCGTCGCCCTCATGACGGCCCTGAGCTTCTGCCTTCTTTTGTCCGCTGGCCCGCTTTGGGCCGACGGCCCCAGGACCATCGTCATGCTGGGCGACAGCCTGACGGCCGGCGGCGACTGGGCACCGCTGGATCCGGGGGGCGAGGTACTGAACCAGGGCGTCCCTGGTGACGGGTTCAACCAAATTCTCCGGCGTCTAGGGGCCACAGTCGAGGCCAGGCCGGTGATCGTCTTTCTCCAGGTGGGCATAAACGATTTGGGGGCGGGCAGGGACATGGAGGCCATCGTCTCCGGCCACCGGGCCATCTGGCATGAGCTGCGGTCCGCCCTCCCTGGCCTGAGGCTGGTCGTCTGCTCCCTCATCCCCGTCAGCGAGCGGGCCTACGGGGGAAGGAGCCGCATCTCCAATAGGCGCATCCTGGAGACCAACAGGCTTCTGGCCGAGGCAGCGTCCAGGGATGGGCTTGAGTTCGTCGACCTTTTCGGGCCCCTGTTCGAGGAGGGCCAGGGGCTTCCCAGGGACTTGACCTTCGACGGCCTCCATCTGACCAAAAAGGGCCAGGGTATATGGCTCGGTGAGCTGGCCAGTTTCCTGGCGGCCTCCCGGTGACCTGGGGCGGCCTCCCCCATGGGGCCAAAGTATTTGATTTAAATATCTGTATATGTATAAAAATTAATAAATTTTTTTAAAAAGAGTGTCTTTTGGTTTGCTTTTTTGGGCTTGAAGACTGACCTTTCATGGGCTAATATAGGGACGGACATGGTAGAAAAGGCCCCGGCTGCGGCCTGGGGGCCTGGAGGAGCGACATGGGAAAGAAGAGCCCGGCCGACGCCCCGGTCCTGGAGATAGCCAACCTGGGACCAACCAAGATCGACTCGCCGCTTCTGGGCTTCCCCATCACGGGCCGGGAGAACGAGGAGACCATATCCTGGGACGCCTTCACCGACGACAGCCACCGCATCATCATGGACGCCACCCTGGACACGCTGCAGAGGTTCAGGGAGGACGGCCAGATGCCTCCCTCCTTCGAGCAGGCCGGGGCCAGGAGGAAGATATACTTCGACCCATCCAAGGTGCGGGCCGGCATCCTCACGGCCGGCGGCCTGTGCCCTGGCCTCAACGACGTCATCCGGTCCCTGGTCCTGACCCTCTACTACCGCTATCGGGTCCAGAACATCCTGGGCATCAAGTACGGCTTCCAGGGGCTCATCCCGGCCTTCGGGCGCGAGCTCATAAGGCTTACCCCCCACGAGGTGGCCGAGATCCACCAGTTCGGCGGGACCATCCTTGGATCGTCCAGGGGCAACCAGTCGGTTGAGGAGCTGGTGGACTCCCTGGAACGCCTTAACATGAACATCCTCTTCTGCATCGGGGGGGACGGGACTCTCCGTGGGGCCCACGCCATCGCCGAGGAGATCAAGGCTCGGAGCCTCAAGATCTCCGTGATCGGCATCCCCAAGACCATCGACAACGACATAAGCCTGGTCTCCCGATCCTTCGGTTTCGAGACGGCCGTGGCCGTGGCCACCGAGGTCATCAGGAGTGCCCACACCGAGGCCCTGGGGGCCCCCTGGGGCGTGGGCCTGGTCAAGCTCATGGGCCGTGACAGCGGCTTCATCGCCTCCACGGCCGCCCTGGCCCGCGGGGACGCCAACTTCGTCCTCATCCCCGAGGTGGACTTTGACATCGAGGGGCCGGGGGCCCTGCTCTTCAGGCTTCACGATCGCCTCAAGTCAAGGGGGCATGCGGTCATCGTGGTGGCCGAGGGGGCCGGGCAGAAGTTCTTCGAGGGCGACAGCGTCTCCAAGGACGCCTCGGGCAACGTCCTCCACAAGGACATCGGCACCTATCTGGCCGACACCATAAAAAGACACTTCAAGAAGATCGGCCAGGAGCTGAACCTGAAGTACATTGACCCAAGCTACATCATCCGAAGCGCCCCGGCCAACTCCAGCGACCAGGTCTTCTGCTCCTTCCTGGGCCAGAAGGCCGTCCATGCGGCCATGGCCGGGAAGACCGATCTCCTGATCGGGCAATGGAACGACCACTTCGTCCACGTGCCCATCGCCATGGCCGTCAACAAGCGCAAGAAGGTCGATCCCAGCGGGGAACTCTGGAACAGCGTCCTGGAGAGGACCGGACAGCCGGACCTTTTGACCGTCAGGTAGGACGCCGGGCAGGCTAAAAAAGGCCTGGGACTGACCTTAGGGCCCCGGCCCAGATCCCGTAGGCGGCAGGGGTCAGGTGGACCCCGTCCTGGGTCATGTGCCCAGGAAGTTCCCCGTCCGGCTCGGCGGCCAGGGCGTAGAGGTCGAGCCAGTCGAGTCCTCCCGCGAAGCCATCGGCCATGGCCGAGACCTGTTCGCGAAGGAGCGAGTTGGTCTCCCTGACCCTCCCGTTCGTGAGGCCGGGCGAGGGCCAGCCCAGGCAGGCCACCCTAATGGGCATCAGCGAGCAGACCACCAGGCGGCATAGCGGGGCCAGCCGGCCGATGTCCCGCCAGATTCGAGCGTGGTTCTCGGCGACGCTGGCCGGGTCGATTCCCTGGGCCAGGTCGTTTATGCCCACCTGTAGGCAGATGGCCCTTGGCCTGAGGGTGGTCGCCTGGCCGACCCGGCCCCACAGGCCCATGGACGTGTCCCCGGACACCCCCTGGTTGACCACCCGTCCACCGTGGGCCAACTCGTCCCAGTCCCAGTATTCCGTCAGGCTGTCGCCCAGCAAGACGATTCTGTCCGTGGCTTCGCTTTCCATGGCCATGTCCTTCGCGTGGGGGCCGGCTTTCGGTTCGCTGGTTGGGTGAGGCTGCCGTCCCTCTGGGGGATTATAGACCAAAACTGGACCGCCCGTCCCTGGTTTTTCGGCCCCAGCCTGCGAAAGGCCGGGCCATTCGTCAAAATATTGCCCTGATGGACCATGGCGGCGTGGCCGCGGGCGTCATTTTTCTATTGACCCAAATGCTGAAAGGGCTTATACTTGCGTAACTGAATAATTAGTCATCCGACCGGCTTGGCCCGGAAGGGACAGCCGCGGGATGGCTGCCACCGTGCCTTAATTATGGGTTAAGAGCATTATTTGATTGATTTTGTGAAAAACCTGGTGCCTTTGCCCAGGGCCACGTTTTGTCCGGTTATTTCTTGACCCTTGCCGTTTCCCGGTCGGACCAGCAGTCCGCCGGAGGCCCTGCCTGAAGGTTGACCTCGGTATCCCAGCCATTAGGTTGGGGAAGGTTGTCAAACGTTCTTTTACCTTGCGTGGAGGATCCTGATGGACCCTGTTATTCTTTCCAGGCTGCAGTTCGCCCTGGCAACGGCCGTCCACTTCCTGTTCGTTCCCCTGACCATCGGGCTCTCCTTCTTCACTGCCTGGATGGAGACCAAGTATGTCAGGACAGGCGATGAGCTCTACAAGAAGCAGGCCAAGTTTTGGGGGCGCATCTTCCTCATCAACTTCGTCCTGGGCGTGGTTACCGGCATAGCCCTGGAGTTCCAGTTCGGAACCAACTGGGCCAACTACTCCAAGTTCGTCGGCGACATTTTTGGCTCCCTTTTGGCCATCGAGGCCACGGTCTCGTTTTTCCTGGAGTCCACCTTCATCGCCATCTGGGCCTTCGGCTGGGAGAGGATTCCCAAGAAGCTTCACTGCGTCTCCATCTGGCTGGTCGCCTTTGCCAGCACCATCTCGGCCCTGTGGATCCTTTTGGCCAACGGCTTCATGCAGAATCCGGTAGGCTACCGGATAGAGGATGGCGTGGCCAGGCTGGCCAGATTCACGGACGTCCTGACCAACACCTACGGCTGGCACATGTACTTCCACACGGTCTGCGGTGCCTTCGTGTTGGCCTCCTTCCTGGTCATGGGCATCTGCGCCTGGCACTTCTTCCTGGGCCGCCACGTGGACTTTTTCCATACTGCCTTCAAGACGGCGTCCTGGTTCGCCCTGCTGTCCACCATCCTTTTGGCCGTGGCCGGCCATCAGCTGGGCCAGGTCACCGCCAGGATCCAGGAGTCGAAGTTCGCGGCCATGGAGTCGGTCTGGGATACCGAGGAAAGCACGCCCATGTATCTTCTGACCATCCCCAACATCACCGAGGACGGGAACCTGGTCCAGGCCCTGCCGGTGCCGGGCGGTCTGAGCTTTCTGGCCACCAACCACTTCGATAAGACCATCAAAGGCCTAAACGACATCGATCCCTCCGAAAGGCCGCCGGTCTGGCCGGTCTTCTTCTCCTTCCGGCTGATGGTCGTACTGGGCTGCGTCCTGCTGGCGGTGGCCATCCTGACCTTCATAATCAAGGGCTTCGTGCCCAGCCTGGGTTGGGGCCTGTGGGTCTACATAGTCCTGATCCCGGTGCCCTACCTGGCCGCCGAGCTGGGCTGGATCGTGACCGAGATAGGCCGCCAGCCCTGGGTGGTCTTCGGCCAGATGAAGACGGCCCTGGCCGGGAGCCCCCCGGTCGACTGGTACCAGATCCTGGCCACCCTGGCCGCCATGGCCGGCATCTACGCGCTCATCACCATCACCGGCTTCATCCTGATGATCAAGGCCGCCGTGCTTGGCCCTGAAAACAAAGCCGAGCATTACGTGTAAGGGACCCTTAGGGAGGAACAAACACCATGGACTCTTCTTATGTTCTGTCCGTAATCTGGTTCGTCCTCTGGGGCGTCCTCTGGGCTGTCTATTTCGTCCTCGATGGCTACGACTTCGGCATCGCCATGTGGCTGCCCCTCATAGGAGCCTCCAGCGATTCCGATCGCTCGGCCATGTACCGGGTCACCGGCCCCTTCTGGGACGGCAACGAGGTCTGGCTGATTACCGCCGGGGGCGTCACCTTCGCCGCCTTCCCCCTGGCCTACGCGGTCCTCTTCTCGAGCCTCTACACGCCCCTGATGATCCTGCTTTTCTGCCTGATCCTGCGGGGCGTGGCCTCCGAGCTCAGGTTCCAGTGGGCCAGCCGCGGCTTCAGGATGGTCTGCGACGCGGCCGTCTTCGTCTCCAGCCTGGTCGCCGTCATCCTTCTGGGCGTGGCCTTCTCCAACCTCTTCAGGGGCCTGCCGCTGGAGTACGACGAGTCGGTCCAGTTCTACATGTTCCGGGGGAACCTCCTAAACCTCCTGCATCCCTACTGCCTCCTGGGCGGGGTCCTGTTCGTCCTGATGTTCCTGGTCCACGGGGCCCTTTACCTGGCCTGGAGGACCGTGGGCGACCTGCGTAACAAGGCCTTCTACATGGCCAAAGCCTCCTGGCCGGTGTTCCTGCTGGTCTTTCTGGTCTTCGTCGTCCTGACGTTCGCCTGGGCCGGGCTGTACAAGAACTATTTCGCCTCGCCGCTTCTTTTGGCCCTGCCCCTTCTGTGCGCCATCCTCTTTCTCCTCTCGGGGTACCAGATGTACGTCAAGGACAACGCCGGCAAGGCCGTGCTCAATTCCTGCGGCGGCATACTGACCCTGACCCTGACCGGCGTTCTGGGCATGTTCCCTAATCTCATCCCCTCAAGACTGTCGGACGCCGGGAGCCTCAACATAATCAACTCGGCCTCCTCGGCCAAGACCCTGACCATCATGCTGGTGGTGGCCATCATTTTCGTCCCAACGGTCATGGCCTACCAGATATGGGCCCACAAGAAGATGGCCGTGCCAGTCAAGGCCGACTAGTCCGTCGTATTCCTCTATTCGGCTGTCGAAGATACTTCGGACTAGCCCCAAGGGCCTTCCTTAAGGGGCTGTCACAACGCCAAAGGCCCAGGCCGGAAAATCCCGGCCTGGGCCTTTGGCGTTTCTGCAGGGAAGATGCTTGGAATCTTGATGGAAATAATCGCCATCAAGGATTTCGTTTCTCCATCAAATAGCGCCATAATGAAGGAGAAAAAATAGGGATGAAGGAGACCGCAGATGACAGAAGCATTGACTGTGTTGGATGGAGGGGAGTGAATGTTTTTTGCCAATATTTATAATATTATGGTTAAGATCAAATATATTACTGCTTTATAGACAGCCATATATCGCCATAGCATGGGGGTTGATTATGGCAAAGATTTTTTTTTAGAAGTGGGCACTAGAATTATTGGCCTTGAGCAAAGTTTAAATTGTGTTTACATTGCTATAATCTTTATTGGGTGTTAATATAGTTAATATGTAAATAATATATTTTTAATAGCATGTATTAGTTCAAATGCAATAATAACAATGATAATTTTTATAAAAAAACTGTTACTTCTTTTATCTGAAAAAATAAAACTTTATTACTCATTTTTCGAGCATATAGAACATCTTTTATAGCATAAGAATATTCCTTCTTTATATTTGCTAAAATATAATAGTCTGCCACTATATGTAATAATTTTTTATATCTTTTAGACATAATATATTTAAAATCTATAATTTCTCGTATAATATCCAGTTTATCTTTTAAATAGTTAGCTACATGCTTATCTTGTGTTTTTAAATAAATATTAGCCATAGAAGAATATAAAATTGAATAATTAGACAATGATTTAAAATATAAAATATCTAATTCATAATTATGTGTGTCTTTTAAAATATATTTATTAAAATTAAAAAATAAATCGCAAAAAAGATCTAATAAAATCATATAATTAACTAAAGATTGTTCTTTAAATAAATTAAAATCCAAAATTTCATCTAAAAGAAAATTTATTTTTATACATAACTCATTTAAAGTGAAATCTTGTGTGGCCATATTAATATCTTTTATATTAATAATATGTTTATTTATAAATATAGTCGTAATAATTGCATTAATTTATGTGTTTAACTGTGATCACTATACTGTACATAAAATTGCGAGGTTTCAATTTTTTAATCTATTAGAGATAATTTATTATACTATTTTTTTGTGGATTAAAACTACCAGCTTTAGCATTTCTTCTTGACTCAAACCTGTCAATGCAGCAAAATGCCCAGTACATTAAAATATTCACTACCAAGCGAGAGGGGGTAATATGCCAGAGCATTAACACGGTTGCCTTTCAGGCCACAGACTTTAGCCGGTGATTATTTGTATTACTCATGATATTATTTTTATAACTTAAAAATAGTATACTATGTAGTCTTTATTAATTATATTGGTGCTTTATTTTAGAATATACGCCATAAATTATGCTATATTAAATTATAGTGTATATATCGCTTAATAAGAATTATGTTATAATTCTTAAAAAGGGAGTGTTTTATGGCATAATCCGCCTTGACATTTTTGAATATGTTTTTGGTAGAATTCCAAAAACGGCTGGCGCAGCTTTCTGTTCAGTCAAGGAGGGCCTGGCTGGCACCTAAGACCACGTTCCAGACGGGGCCGGGCAGGAGGCCCAGGAGCACGACCAGGAGGCCCAGGAGTAGGGCACCGGCCTGGCTCAGGAGGCCCTTGTCCAGGGCCAGGGCCTGGGCCCCGCCGGCCGGGATGTCCTCCTCGGTGTAGGCGTGCCTGACCAGGGAGAGGTAGTAGAAGATGGCTATGGCGGTGTTCACGCAGACCACTATGACCAGCCAGTCGTAGCCGTGGCCCCAGGCCGAGGTGATGAGCCAGAGCTTGCCTATGAAGCCGACCGTGGGGGGCAGGCCAACCAGGGAGAAGGCGGCGGCCAGCAGCGAGAGGGCCAGGAGGGGCGAGCGGGCCGAGAGGCCGTTCAGGTCGGAGTAGGAGAGGTTGCGGCCGTCGGCCGAGACGCGGCAGATGACCCAGAAGCACAAGAGGTTCATCAGGACGTAGGCCATGGCGTAGAAGGCCGAGGCGGCCAGGCCCTCTGGCGTCCCGGAGACCAGGCCGACCAGGATGTAGCCGGCGTGGGCCACCGAGGAGAAGCCCAGCATGCGCTTGAGGTCCCTCTGGGCCAGGGCGCAGAGGTTGCCGTAGGTGATGGAGGCGGCGGCCAGGAAGGCCAGGATGTCCGTGAGGGCCAGGCCAGGGGCGAGGAGGCTGGCCAGACGGATGAGGACTATGATGGCCCCGAGCTTGGGAAGGGTGGCCACATAGGCGGCGGTCTCGTTCCCGGCCCCCTGGTAGACGTCTGGGCACCAGAAGTGGAAGGGGAAGAGGGCCAGCTTGAAAAACATGCCCCCCAAAAAGAGCGAGAGGCCGACCACGGCCAGTGGGTTGGACTGGAGCGACCAGTCAAGGCCCGTCAGGGCGGCGATTATGGTCACGTGCTGGCTGGCGATTATGAGGGCCAGGCCGTAGAGGGCCAGGGCGGTGGCGGCGGCCCCGAAGAGGATGTACTTGAGGCCCGCCTCGGCCGCCTCCCTGGACCGGGAGCGTTTGGGGATCAGGACGTACAGGGAGTAGGAGGCCAGTTCCATGGCCAGGTAGATGGCCACCAGCTCCGAGGCCGAGGAAAGCAGGATCAGGCCGAAGGCCGAGAGGGTGAGGAACAGGCGGTAGTCCGGCTTCTGGTCCCCCTCGACCGTCTTCTGCGAAAGGGCGTTGAGCCAGGCCACAAGGTAGCCCAGGGCGATCAGAATCTTGAAGAACTGCGAGAGGCCGTCCAGGCGGTAGACCCCGAAGAACTGGGTCGATTCGGTCCCCAGGCCGCAGGCGGCCAGGAGGGCCGAGGCCAGGGCGGCCAGGGGGCAGAGCCAGGCCACCAGGCGGCCTTGGCAGTTGGCCATGGAGGCTGCGAAAAGAAGGATGACCAGGCCCAGGAAGATTATCTCGGGCGCCAGGAGGCCAAGATTGAGGTTCAGGTCCAGGCCGGGCATCACATGGCCTCCTCTTGGGCCGAAAGGCCATCGGGTGCGAGGTCCCGCTCGTATATGAGGCCCTCGGGCCGCCCGCCTGGCGAGGTCAGGCGAATCACGCTGACCTGTTCCCGCTTGGACTTGAAGACCGCGAGGGTCTCGTCGACGCTGGGGCCGATGAGGGACAGAAGGCCAGTCGGGGCCAGGCCCAGGTAGATGACCAGGGCTGCCGGGACGACCAGGTACGCCCACTCCTTCTTCCTCAGATCTCTCCAGCCGTGGCCGGCCGGCGAGGCCGGCTGGCCCCAGGCCATCCTGAGGGTGACCTTGAGGATGTAGGCCGCGGCCAGGAGGGCCCCGGGGATGACCAGAAGGCCTATCGCCGTGCTGGCCTTGAAGGCGGCCAGGATGACCATGAACTCGCCCACGAAGCCGTTGGTGCCCGGGAAGCCGAATGAGGCCAGGCCGAAGAGGCCCCAAAAGAGCATGAAGTGGGGGAGGTACCTGCCCAGGCCCAGGTTTTTTTGGATCTCGCGGCTGTGGCTGCGCTCGTAGACGGCCCCGATGAGCATGAACATGGCCCCGGTGATTATGCCGTGGTTGAGCATCTGGAAGATGGCCCCGTTGACCCCGTCGGGGCTGAAGAGGAAGATGCCCAGGGTCACGAAGCCCATGTGGGCCACCGAGGAATAGGCAATGAGCTTCTTGATGTCGTTCTGGCCAAGGGCCACGGCACCCCCGTAGAGGATGGAGGCGATGGATATGGCGATCATCATCGGGGCGAAGCTGACCGAGGCCAGGGGGCACAGGGGAAGAGAGAAGCGCAGGAAGCCGTAGGTGCCCATCTTCAGGAGCACGGCCGCCAGGATGACCGAGCCGGCCGAGGGGGCCTGGACGTGGGCCGCCGGGAGCCAGGTATGGAACGGGAACATGGGGACCTTGATGGCGAAGGCAAGGAATAAGGCCAGGAAGATCCAGTACTGGAAGTTGTAGGAGAAGGACTGGGCCATCAGATCGGGGATGAAGAAGGTTCCCCCGGCGATCCTTAGGGCCACGATGGCCACCAGGAGGAGGGTGCTGCCGGCCAGCGTGTAGAGGAAAAACTTTATCGAGGCGTAGCGCCTTTGGTCCCCTCCCCAGATGGCGATCATCAGGTACATGGGGATCAGGAGCGCCTCCCAGAAGACGTAGAAGAGCACCAGGTCAAGGGCCGAGAAGACGCCCACGCAGGCCGTGGTCATCAGCAGAAGGCAGACATGGAACTCCTTGACCCTGCGCCCGATGTAGGTCCAGGAGCACAGGACGCACAGCGGGAGGGTCATCACCGACAAAAGGACCATCAGAATGCTGATGCCGTCCACGCCCAGGGCGTAGGTTAGGCCCCAGCCCTCGGCCCAGGGGACGGTCTCCTGGAACTGGAAGCCGGCCTGGCTCTTGAAGCAGGCCAGGGGCAGGGCCAAAATGACTTCCACCAGGGAAGCGATCAGGGTGGCCTGCCTGACCCTCCTCTCGCTCCTTATGGGGGCCAGCAGGATGGCCGCCAGGAGGGGGAAGAAGGTCAGGACGGTCAGGACAGGGTAGCTTGTTGGCATTAGCGCGTCCACCGAGGGTCCAGAGGGGACGGACTGGCCGCCTCCCCGGAAAGGGGATTAGAGTCCGTACCAGAAAAAGGCGAACACCAGGAGGCCCAGAACGACCATCAGACCAAGATAGTGCTGTAGCCGGCCGTTCTGGAGAAGTGCAGCGAGCGAGCCCAGTCCCTTGACCCCCTTGGCCGAGCCGTCGACCACCCCGTCGATGGCCGCCCGGTCGAACCAGGACGACAGAAGGCCAAGGCCGCGCAGCGTCCTGACGCCGACCTTGTCCCAGACCAGGGTCCAGACGCCGTCGATGGCGGCCAGGGGCCTGGAGACCAGGAATATGACCGCGCGGCCGACCAGGCGGTAGAACCAGTCGAAATCGAGGTTAAGGGCCTTGTGGGGCGCTATGACCTTCCTCATGAGATAGAAGGCCAGCCCCGAGAAGCCCAGGAGCATGAGTGCCTGGAGTACGTTCCAGGCCGTCCAGGGCACGAAGTGGCCAACGGCCTCCTGGAAAGGCAGGAAGCGGTAGAGCATCTCTGGGTACAGGCCCTGGGCCAGGCACAGGATCGAGAGGAGGGCCATGCCGACGTACATGTTGGCAGGGATCGGCCTAAGCTCCCTCGCGCGGTCGGGGGGCTTGCCGCCCCAGAAGGCGAAGTAGGGGAGCTTGAGGCCGACGGAGATGAAGGTGCCCACGGCGGCCAGCTCCAGGCCCAGGGCCACCAGGGTCCGGTGGGCCTCGGCCGCCCCGGCGATGGTCATGGTCTTGGAGACGAAGCCGTTGAAGAGGGGCATGCCCGAAATCGATAGGGCGGCCACCATGTAGCAGACCATCACCCAGGGCAGCCTCCCGGCCAGGCCTCCCAGCTCGTCGAGCTTTTGGGTGCCGGCGCTGTAAAGCACCGCCCCGGTGGCCATGAAGAGGAGGCCCTTGTAGAGTATGTGGGCGTAGGCGTGGGCGCTGGCCCCGTTGAGGGTCATATAGGTGCCCACGCCGATGCCGGCCACCATGTAGCCGACCTGGCTCACTATGTGGTAGGAGAGGATGCGCCGGGCGTTGTTCTCCATGGAGGCGTAGACGACGCCGTAGACGGCCATGACCGTCCCGGCCACGGCCAGGACGTCCCAGCCGGGGAAGGCCCTGGCCAGCACGTAGACGGCCGTCTTGGTGGTGTAGGCGCACATGAAGACCGAGCCGGTGACCGTCCCACGGGGGTATGCGTCGGGGAGCCAGGCGTGGAGCGGGACAACGGCCGCATTGACGCAGAAGCCGGCGAGGATCAGATAGTCGGCGTACGTGGCCGCGGCCGGGTCGATGGGCCCGAACTCGAACGATCCGGTCAGCCGGTACCTGAGAAGGAGGCCGGCCAGGAGGAGAAGGCCGCCCGCCACGTGGTACAGGAAATACCTGAAGGCGGCCAGGACCGACTCCCTGGTCCTGTTTAGCATGACCAGGAAGGCCGAGCCTATGCTCATGAGCTCCCAGAAGACGAAGAGGGTCAGGTAGTCCCCGGCCAGAAGGCAGCCGAACCCACCGGTCACGTACAGGAGGGCGGCCATGTGCTGGGCCTTGTCGTTGACGTGGAGCGAGAAGATGAGGCCGGCCAGGCTCATCACGGCGAAGACCTGGGCGAAGACCTGCGAGAGCGCATCCACGTGCCCCAGCCTCAGTGTCTGGCCCAGCCAGGAGATCGTGAGGTGATCCCCTGGCGCGTTGCCGAAGGCGCCGTAGATGGCCGCGAGCGGCGGCAAGAGCAGCAGCCACTTCCAGCGGCGGTTGCCCGGCAAGAACGGCAGCACGGCGGCCATCATCAGGAAGGCCAGCGAGGGATGGTAGAAATCAGAGGTCGCCATAGTGGTCCTCAGGCTTCTTGATAATGGGCTGGATGATTTTCTTGACCACGAAGATCAGGACCAGGCCTGCGCCCAGGCCGAAGGCCGGCCAAAAGAAGTGGTAGGCGTCGTAGCCGAAGTGGGGGTGGTGGTTGGGCACCGCGATCCCCAGGACGGCGATGGCCGCCAGGAGGGCCAGAAAGGCGTTGCGCCAGATCCTCGGCCGGCCAGGGGCGAGCTGGGCGTCCAGAAATTGGCCCAAAAGTGATTTTTTCTCGTCCGGGGACATTTTTCCGTTCATCATCATCCAATCCCTGCATCGTCCACCCATCGGCAAGTGGCGGCGCTCAGTTAAAGCTCCCGAAGGCCTTTATGAAGTCGTGGAACAGCTCGGGGAAGATGCCCAGGGCCACGGAGACGAAGCTGGTGAAGACCAGGGGCACGACCATCGAGAGTGGGGCCTCATGGCACTCCTCCACGCCGGAGCCGGGCTCGGGAGGCAGGAAGAATGCCCGGTAGAAGATGGGCACGAAGTAGCCGGCGTTCAGAATGGTCGAGCACAGCAGGGCCACCAGGAGCACCAGCTGGCCCGTGTCCAGCGCCCCGTTGACCAGGTACCACTTGGAGACGAAGCCGCAGACAGGGGGCATGCCGATCATCGACAGGCTGGCCAGCCCGAAGGCCCCGAAGGTCCAGGGCATGCGCCGCCCCAGGCCGTTCATGAGCTTTATGGACTTCAGGTGGCTGGCCACGTATATGGCCCCGGCCCCGAAGAAGAGGGTGATTTTGGAAAAGGCATGGTGGCCGATGTGCATGAGGCCGCCCTGGACGGCCGCCGGGGCGGCCAGGGCCACCCCGATGACCACGTAGGAAAGCTGGCTGACGGTAGAGTAGGCCAGCCGGGCCTTGATGTCGTCCTTGGTCAGGGCGATGAGGGAGGCGGCCACTATGGTGAAGCCGGCCACGTAGGCCGTCGGGAGAGAGAGCCCCAGGCCCGTCATGGTCTCGGTGCCGAAGCCGGAGAGGATTATGCGGCTCACGGAGAAGACGCCCGCCTTGACCACGGCCACGGCGTGCAGAAGGGCCGAGACCGGGGTCGGGGCGACCATGGCCGACGGTAGCCAGTTGTGGAAGGGCATCAGCGCAGCCTTGGCCAGACCGGCAATGAAGAGGACGTAGGCAAGACGGACCAGGTTGGGACTCCCGGCTATGACCTCTGGCGGGAAGATGCCCCTCTGGATGTCGCCCAGCGGGAACTCCAGGGTGCCGGCCAGGACATAGGTCAGGACCATGGCCGGCAAGAGGAAGAGCTTGGAGGTGCCCATGAGGTACACCAGGTACTTCTTGGCCCCATGGAAGCCTTCCTCGTCCTGGTGGTGGGCCACCAGGGGGTAGGTGAAGACGGAGATTATCTCGTAGAAGAGGTAGAGCGTGAAGACGTTGGCCGCCAGGGCCACGCCGACCGCGCCGAAGATGGCTATGGCGAAACAGAAGTAGTAGCGGGTCTGGGCGTGCTCGTTCAGGCCCCGCATGTAGCCTATGTTGTAGCTGGTGGCGAAGACCCACAGGAACGGGGCTATGAAGGCGAAGATGAAGCCCAGGCCGTCCATGGCGAACGACACCGTGATGCCCGGCAGAATCCTGAACACCTCGCAACGGTAGATGTGGCCGCCCAGCACCGCCGGGGCGAAGCTCAGGACGAGGGCCGCCGTGAGGGCCCCGGCCGCAATGGAGACGCCTTCCCGGTAGTTGGGCCTGCTCCCCAGGGCCAGTATGCCGAATGGGGCCAGGAGCGTGACCAGAATGGGCCAGATCAGGTTGTTGCTTTCGATTACTGGTACGGGCATGGAGGCCTCATATTAGCCTGATCCCGGGCCGCTGGGGCCGGGAGGATGTATGTTGGCGTCTTGGCGGCTATCGCCGCCGGCCAGTCCGGCAGCCGCTAGTGTGGTCGCCCGGTCCCCGGGGCCCGGATGGAGGAGACCTCGTCCAGGGTGACCTTGCCGAAGCGGCGCTGGACAACCAGGATCATGGCCAACACCAGGGTGGCCTCGGCCGCGGCCAGGCCCATGACGAACCGGGCGGCCAGCTGGCCGTGGACCTCGGAGGCCGGCGTGCACTTCGCGGCGGCCACGATGGCCAGGCCGGCCCCGTTGAGCATCAGCTCCACGCTTATGAGCATGCCCACCAGGGTGCGCCTGGTGACCAGGCCGGCCAGGCCGATGGCCAGAAGGAGCAGGGAGGCCAGGAGAAACAGGGTCAGGGTGTTCATCGTCGTCACCGCCGTTATCTTTCCGCCGGGCCGCGACCGGCCGCCCCGGCCGCCGGCTCAGGGCGGCGCCAGGCCAGGAACACGGCCCCGGCCATGGCCACCAGCAGGATTATGCTAATGAGCTCGAAGGAAAACACGTCCCCGGTGATGAGGCCCTGGCCCAGAAGCCTGGTCTCGGTCTGGCCGTAGGCCGTCTCCTGCAGCTTGGGCGCATGCCTCACGATTAGCGGGACCAGGACGGCCAGGGGCAGGGCGAAGGCCAGAAGGCCGTAGATGGCTGTGCCCGGGCCCGGCAGCCTCGATTCCTCGCCCTCGCTGGTGTTCCTGGTGAGCATGATGGCGAAGAAGATGAGGACGCAGACCGCCCCCACGTAGATGAGGACCTGCATGAAGGCCAGGAAGGGGCTGGCCAGGAGAAGGTACATGCCGGCCACGCCGAAAAAGGTCAGGACCAGGCCAAGCATGGCCCTGACCAGGTTCCGGGAGCCGATGGCCATCAGGCCCCCGGCCAGGATGATCAGCGCGTACAGGCCGAAGGCCGCCAGGGCGGCCACCCGCTGCCCGGGCAGGTACTCGGCTATCAGGACCTCCAGGCCGTCGAAGGGCAGCCAGATGGTGGCCAGTATCTTTTCTATCGCCCTGTCCATGCAAAAACCTCGGGGAAAACCAATTGGCGCCCGTTGGAAATCAAAGTGGTCGCCATGGATGAATAATTACTGTGATTTTTCTGCATCCTGCGCCAGCGGGCAGCCCAAAGACCAGCACCAGGACCGCCCGGGCCCGTTTACCGGGCCTCCTTGGCGGCCCTGGACTTGAGGTCGGCCAGAAGGTCGAGGTGGAGGGCCTCGCGGCTGGTCGCCACCAGGTAGACCCTGTGGGAGAACCTGATGGCCCCGGCCGGGCACGACTCCACGCAGGCCGCACACAGGCAGCACAGGGTGAAGTCATACAGGTACGTCTTGGGGGCCTTGCCCTGGTCGCCCTTGACCACGGTAAGGCAGTGGCCTGGGCAGGCCTTGACGCACATCTGGCAGGAGACGCACCTGCTCCGGCCCTCGTCGTCGGCCGGGACCAGTTCCAGGGGCCCCCGGTAGGAGGCCAGGCATTCCGGGTCATCGACCTGCCTGGGATAATGGGTGGTCCTCTGGGGGCTCAAAAAGAACCGCCCGGTGATGGAAAGCCCTACCAACAGGCTCCAGAGTCCCTTCAAGTTGTCGATGATGGCGCGGAACATTCGCATACCCCTTGGCCGCTCCCTTGCCCTGACCGGCCAAAAACGTCTTCCCTAGATGATTCTCAGACGAACCTCAGGACGACGGCCGTGACCCAGAGGTTTATTATGGAAAGTGGCAGCAGCCATTTCCAGTTGATGTTCAGGAGCTGGTCGAAGCGGACCCTGGGGAAGGTCCAACGGATCCAGACGATGAACACCATGATTAGGTAGGCCTTTATGAACATCCACCAGAAGCCGTCAAGGAAGGGCCCCTTGTAGCCGCCCAGGAAGAAGGTGGCGCAGACGAAGGAGACCAGGAGCATGTTGGCATACTCGGAGAGGAAGAAAAGGGCGAAGCCCATGCCCGAGTACTCGGTGTGGAAGCCGGCCGTCAACTCGCTCTCGGCCTCCGGCAGGTCGAAGGGGGCCCTGTTTGTCTCCCCGACCAGGCTGACCAGGTAGATGAAGAAGGCCAGGGGCTGGCAGACTATGTTCCACTGCCAGGGCCAGGAGCCCTGGCGCTCGACTATCTCCGAGAGGTTCAGGGTCCCGGAAAGAAAGATCACGGACAAGAGGGCCATGATCATGGGAATCTCGTAGGCCACCGCCTGGGACACGGCCCTGGCCGCCCCCAGGAGGCCATACTTGTTGTTGGAGGACCAGCCTGCCAGGATGTTGGAGATGACCCCGATTCCGGAAAAGGCCAGGATAAGGAGGATGCCCTCGTCGACCCTCATGCCCGTCAGGAACTTCCCGAATGGGATGGGCAGGAACAGGAGGAGGACCGGGAAGAAGGCCAGGATTGGGGCCAGGAAGAAGAGGAGCCAGTCGACGTTTCCCGGGATGAAGATCTGCTTGCCCAAAAGCTTCATCGAGTCGCAGACCGCCTGGATGGTCCCCCTGGGGCCGACCTCGTAGGGGCCGGGCCTCCGCTGGATGAAGCCGCAGGCCTTGCGCTCTATGTAGACCATGACGACGGCGTTCCCCACCATCAGGCCTATTATCAAAAGGCAGGCGACGATTATCTGGGCAAAGTTGGCAATAGAGAGATCCATCATCTTCTAGTCCGGGGAGGAAAGGCCCTCTTCTCTTCAGCGGGAAGCAGGCTGGATGGAATAGTCATAACCGTCTCTCCTTTGCAGCCGATGGCGGTCCCGTTCTGGGCTGCTATTAGATCTTGGCTGGTTTTGAGATTATTAAGGAGCCTTTAGCCCTTATGGGCTGCCAGGCCATCGTGTTGTCCCTCATATTTCCCCGTTGGCTCCACGGCCTTGGCCAAATCGACAGCTTGAAAGCCAAAACCGGTTTTTGCCGCGCAGATGGCCCCTGGTAAACCCGCCGGCGTTGTGCCCTAGTCCCCGTGGCCCCCACGCACCATGCTCTTGGTCGTCAGAGTCGGCCTTCCCGCAGCGCTTTGACTTCCAAAACGTCCCCACGCGTCATTGGCGTGGGCCTTGGGAATCCCAGACTGGCCCCTGTCAAGCATTGTTTTGGGATCCCGTGCCGTCGCCACCGGAAACCAAGGGATGCAAGATCGGTCAGCGAGGCATCCAGCCGTCGGTTCTTTGCCTGATGGTGGCGTAGCTGGTTTTGGTGACGCTTTCCCAGGCCAACAACCTGGGCCATTTCCAGCCCCCGGCTTGAGCGGGGTCAGCTGGCGTCCAAGAATCCCCGCTGACCGCCAGGGGGGCATGGCCAATCATTCCCAGCCACTGGGGCCGCCCCCTCGGGAGAAGGGCTGCCCCCTCAGCGGTCAACCTCGGGAATGACCAGATCCAGGCTTCCCAGGATTGCTATGGCGTCGGCCAGGAGAGTCCCCCTGGCCGCCTCGGCGAACAGGGAGAGGTTGCTGAAGCCGGGCGCCCTGAGCTTGAGCCGGTACGGGGTCCGGCCTCCGTCGCTCACGAGGTGCACGCAGGTCTGGCCCCTGGCCCCCTCCACGGCGAAATAGGTCTCCCCGGCCGGGAGCTTCCAGTTGGCCTTGGGGGCCTTGTCTATCCTGACCGGTCCCCCAGGGAGAGCGTCCAGGGCCTGCTCGACGACGGATAGGCTGGCCTCGATCTCGCCCAGGCGCACCAGGTAGCGGCCAAAGCAGTCGTCGGAGGGCCCTGAGGGGATGGCGAGGTCGAGCTTGGGGTAGACACCGTAGGGGATGTCCCGGCGGGTGTCCCTGGCCAGGCCGGCAGCCCTCAGGATTGGCCCGGTGGCCCCGTAGCGTTGGCACAGATCCAAGCCCATCGGCCCGATGCCCTCAAGGCGCCTCCTCAGGATTACGTTGTCGGTTACTAGGCCCTTGTACATCTTCAGACGCTCGCGGAGATAGGGGATGAACTCCCTGGTCAGCCTCTCGAAGCGGTCGTCGATGTCTGAACTGACCCCTCCGAAGCGGAAGTAGCTCATCGTCAGCCTGGAGCCGGACACTATCTGGAGGATGTCGTTTATCTTCTCCCTTTCCTCAAAGGCGTAGAGGATGGGGGTTACCCCGCCCAGGTCCATGACGAAGGCTCCCCACCACATGAGGTGGGAGGAGATCCTGTTCAGCTCGCAGCTTATGACCCTGAGATACTCGGCCCGCTCTGGGACCTCGATGCCTGCCAGGCGCTCGGCCGCCCCCACGTAGGCCCAGTTCCAGGCCAGGGGGTGGAGGTAGTCGACTCGGCCCATGTTGGGGATGTATTGCCAGGGCGTCTTGACCTCGGCCATTTTCTCGTGCATGCGGTGGAGGTATCCCAGGATCGGCTCGGCCCTCACGACGTACTCGCCGTCAAGCTCCACGATGACCCTCAGGACGCCGTGGGTCGATGGATGCTGGGGGCCCAGGTTGAGGATGATCGTGTCGGGCCTGGCCTTTCGGCTGAAGTTGGCGGTGTAGAAGTCGCCGACGACGCTGCCCGGTTCCTCCCTGACGCCGAAGGGGTTTATGAAGTTGAGGCTGTTCATAATCTTCCTGCGCTCCAAAAAAGCCTGCGTTCAAGGCCCGGCCCGCTGCCCAGCGGGAGGGCGGGCCGTCACCCCTGGGTCGCCTCGCCCTTTTCCTTGGGGGCGACCAGGTCCTGCCAGGCCGGGTCAAGCACCTGGGGCCGGCCGAAAAGGCCCAAAGCCGAGAGGCTGGAAAGTGCCTTGGGCTCCTTTCTGAGGGGCGGCGGCCCCTCAAAGTCCTCCGGCAGTAGGAGGGGCACCGGGTTGGGGTTGCCCTGGAAGGCCACCCCGTAGAAATCGGAACTCTCGCGCTCGTGCCACTCGGCCCCCTGGAAGATGCCCGCCAGGCTGGGCACGACCGGCCCGACGGTGCCGGCCAGGACACGGAGGGCCAGACGGCCGGGGGCCGCGAAGTCGTCGAAGTGGTAGGTGACGAGAAAACCCTCGATGGCCTCCAGGACCGAGACGTCAAGGAGGGCGTAGCCATCCTGGCGCAGCCCCCTGGCCAGGCCGGTCAGGGAACCGGGCGGTACGACGGCCGACATGACGAGGCCATCGCGCCTAAAGTCGTGCCGGGAGACGACGAGGGCTCCGGCTTCACGGAAGCGGTTCTCCAGGCTATCGGTACTGGTCAAGGCTATCCCTCCTGGATCTTGTGGGTCGGATAGTCCACGGGGACTCCCCGCCCGGTCATCCCTCAGGCCTTGGTGGCCTTGGGGCTGGCCGGCTGGGAGGGCATCTCCTTGGGCCGGGGCCAGACGCGGACGCCCAGGATCTTCTCCTGGATGGCGAAGACGCCCTCCAGGATGGCCTCCGGGCGGGGCGGGCAGCCGGGCACGTAAACGTCGACCGGGACCAGCCGGTCAACGCCCTCGACGATGCCGTACTGCCCCTCGAACTTGAAGGGACCGCCGGATATGGCGCAGTTGCCGCAGGCCATGACGAACTTCGGGGCGGGCATCTGCTCGTAAAGCCTCACCAGGGCTGGGGCCATTTTCCTGGAGACAGTCCCGGTGACCATCATCAGGTCGGCCTGCCTGATGGAGGGCCTGAAGACCTCGGCCCCGAACCTGGCGATGTCGAAGCGGGACATGCTCACCGCCATCATCTCGATGGCGCAGCAGGCCAGGCCGAAGGTGACCGGCCACAGGCTCATGGCCCTGTTGACGTCGAAGAACCAGTTCAGAGGCCTCAGGTTCACCAGCGGCGGGAGGACCTCGGCCCTGGTAATGGGCCCTGGGCCCTCGCTCACTGCTCGATCCGGCGCGGCCATGTGAATACCCCCTTGGCCTGAAAGTAGACGACGGCCAGCAGGACGAAGAAGAGGAAGAAGCTCAGCTCGGCCAGGGGCAGCCAGCCAGGCAGGAGGCGATAGCTGACCCCGACGGGATATAGATAGAGAATATCGACGTCAAAAGCTATAAAGATAAGAGCATATATATGGTAATTGAATGCAAAATGGTCCCAAGCCCGGCCATAAGGCCGGACGCCGCACTCGTAAGGCATCCTGAAGTCGCCGCCCCTGGCCCGCGGGGCTATCAGGAGGGCTATCACTAGGGGCGAGGCCGCGAAGATGGCGGCGGCGACCAAAAATACGATGATTGCCAGGTGCAGGGAGTTGAAGATCATGGGGACATCCCTAGGAAACCGCCGGCCTGGGCCGGGGGAATTGGGCCGGGGGAATTGGGCCGGACGAGTCTCAAACCCAGTTGTCGTCGGCCATCGCCCATAGGCCTTGGCCCAAAGGCCTCCAAGAATTGGAATTTACCTGGGCAATGGTTTTCCAGGCGCCAGGGGTGCCATTTTCGCACGTCCGTCCGCCAGCGGGCATTACCCGCCTTTCCGAGACCAGGGCTCCATTTGTATCGAGGCGATGCCCGGCCTTGGCCCCTCCCAGGGCCCAGGGGCGCACCCTCCCCCCTTTCCGCAGGCTTTTCGTCGGTGCCTCCAGTGTCTCGGGTTACAGGTGGGTGCTTATGCTGATAAATATAAATGGGCCGCTTTATTTTGTCAAGTTAAAAAAATGAAAGATAAGATATCTAGATGAGTTAAAGCGTCTATTGTTTTGTTGGCCACGAGTTGGGGCTTAAGATCATGACAATAGGGGATTTTGGCTTGGCGTCGCATTGTTCACCAATAAGAGACTAGAGATTGTAAAAAGTAAGATAGTGATATTATTTAATTTATTTTGGAGTTCCGAATGATATGTAGAACTCCGAAGGAAATAAAATACCAGATTGGACCAAAAACCAGACGTGCGGAGACGCGACCGGCTTGATTGGCCGAAACTGGACCACTTGACTGTCAAGAAATTAGGGCGGGCCCCAGGTGGTGACGGGCAAGAAAAAGGCCGGCCAGCCCTTGTGGGGCTAACCGGCCTACTTCGGAGGGGGAGGCTCCATGGCGGGCAATCGGAAGTCAGTACATGGAGGCGGCCTTTTGACCTCGGTCATAGACCGGTGGGAGACGGAAGGGCCCGAAAGACTCGGGGGTGATGGTGAAGTTCCAATCCCCGTGGAACTCCGATGGGAGCAGCGAAAGGCCCCGCTCGTCCTCGGCTGAGCGCATTTGGGGCTGGAAGTGGCAGTGGTCCAGACGGAGGCCCAGGGCCATGGTCCTGGTCTCCAGGGGAGGGTTGACCAGTCTGGCCGAAACCTCGTAATCCCTCTCAGTCTCGCCGCGCCAATGGGAGGAGAGGAACGAAAAGAGCCGCTGGCATGGCTTGCTCCACTTGGAGGTGCCAGGAGGGAAGCGGCAGAACTCGACCGGCAGCCCGATGGCGCTGGATAGCTTCTGCAACTCGGCCTTCCAGGAGAACTTTTGGGTGGAGCCGCAGGAATCCGCCGTGACGAAAAGACAGCTGGCCGAGGGGAAGAGATCCTGGCCCTCCACCAGCCACCAGCCCAGAAGGGAGTCGGCCGTGAAGCCGGGTGCCTCCAGGGCGGTGGCGATGTTGACCGTCTCCCTGGCCAGCAGTGGATCGTAGACACCGGTCGGGAACTCGCCGGCCAACAGCCGGTCGATGCCGGCGTCGCCTGGCTGGACGGGGCCCTCGGAGACGTAGGCCGGTTCGCGGCGGCGGGTCTCGATGCTGATGACCGGCTGCCCCTCGTCAAGGCGCTCGCCGACCCTCTCCTCGAGGAACTGGAACTGGGCCTTGCGGTCGGGCTGAAGGCGGCTCTCGTCGTTTCTCCGTGTCCCTTGGAGGTTGTAGCCGTTCTGCCTGAGAATCTGGGCGACCTTCTCGTGGCTGATTCTGTGCTGGGCCGCGGTCAGCTCATAGGCCAGCCTCCTGGTGCTTTTGATGGTCCAGAGGATGTTGGGCGCGGCGTCGGATGACTCCCTCATGAGTCCCTCAAGGCAGGACCAGATGTCCGGGTCGACCCGCTCGACCCGGGGCCGACCCGCCCCCGAGCGGCGGGTCTTCCCCGGCGCCAAAGGAGCCTCGTCGAGCTCCTTGATCCCTTTGGTTATGGTGACCCGCGACAGGCCGCAGGCTCTGCTGACCATTGATATTCCCCGGCGGCCGATCCTCCTGGCCTCGCTGGCGGCCACCAGGCGTCTTTCCCTTTCCCCTAGGTGGGGCCAGACGTTGTTGAACATCCTTGACAATGCGATTTCGGTTTCCATTTTGGTGACACCTTTTTCGTGCGCAACAGATCCGGCCAGGCGGGAATCCGCACCAAAGAGGCCGGTGGAGGGAGTTATATTGATGAGATGACGCCTTGCCCCCAGGTCTTGATGGCGTCGGCCGACTCGCCTGGATCGCCGTTGATTTTGAGCTTGCCGCCGACGACCTTGGCCCCGACGGCCGTCAGCTTGTCGGTGATGGCGTCCACTGCCCCGCAGAAGTGGGTGTAGTCCTCGTCGCCGCAGCCGAATACCGCCGTCTTGACCCCGGAGGCCCCGATGGAGTCAAATGCCTCGTAGAGGGGAATGAAGTCGTCCTGCAGCTCGATTTCGTCTTGACCCCAGGTTGAGCAGCCGAAGAGTACCATGTCCTTGCCCGAGCACAGCCCCGAAGGGGAAACGCCCGCCGCCTTGGCTGTCTGCACGCTGTGCCCGGCCGCTTTTATCTGATCGCTCAATTGGCCGGCCACCCATTCGGTGTTGCCCGTGGTCGAACCGTAGACTATCAACACGTTGGCCATGTCTTTTCTCCTTCGACGGCGGCCGCCTGCGTGGCCGCCACGTGTTCCGTGTGGCGATTTGACCCTCCAAGGGAGGGAGGAAATTTCTTTCCGGCACGTTTGCTAGTCTAAACTAACTGATTCTCAATTGCAATAGAATTTTGATTTTTTAGCGACAAGCCAGAAAAAATTTTTTACTAAATAATATCCTACCGTTATCGCCATGATGATCCTTTGGGGTCCCCCAGGCCCCCAAAAATAATTCTCGCAGGGGTCAAAAATGCCTTCCCCTGGAAATGGCCTGCCCATTGGACATGAGGCTGGTATTGGCTGGAAGTGGCGTTATTTTTGCGTGTCTGGGGATGTCTGGAATTGTATTGTCAAGGAAATGACCTTGCCAGGCAGGGGGGCGTTTTCGTGTGGGGGAAGCAATTTGTCGCCGCAGGGGGACAGGCCTCAAAAGTCCTTCATGTCCAGAAGTTATTGATAATTAGACTCATAAAGGTCGATATCAACGTTTATTCTTCATGGGTACAATACACACTGGCGACAATAGAGGTGGCAGTTAAGGACGGCTCCAAAAGATGCCCATATGATGCGCCCACAAAAGACCCTGCGCAGAAAAGGGCCAATTAAAGTAAATACATGGGCCATTTGGAGACAATTCGAAAAAGATGCCCCAATGAAAGCCAGACCTCAATACTGTCAAAATAATGGGGATAATCAGAGTTAGAGACAGTATTTGCCCTGAAAATGACGGCAAATGAGATCGGCAAGCAATAGGAGCCAAAAAAGGGGATTACCTGGAACCATATCAACATGCGTCATGGCAGAAGAGGTCGGAATATAGCCCATACTTGGCTAGCCTGGTCTGATGGGGTTCTATTTTGGGGGGCAAAACCATTTTCAGGTTCTCTTGTTCCGATGGCCAAAAATAACGGCGAAAAATACCATCCCAGGCCGGCTGCGAGAAAGACCGCCAAAATTCCGGGAGGCCGGCACTGGCCTGGGGCGCAAGCCGGAAAAAAGGCCAGAACAGGCGGCCTCCGGCAGGAACGCCTACTGAGGAAAAAAAAGGACGGGCGGCTTTCGCCGCCCGTCCTTTTTGGCTGGCCTGTTCCGGGGAGGGCCCCTGCGGGGCGCTCCGGGAAAATGGCCCGGTCTCTAGTGCTCGTGCCCCTTCAGCGGGGTGTGCAGGAGCTCATGGCTCTTGTGCCCGCCGTACTCTCCGCCCAGGAACTCCTTGCATAGGGCTTGGACCTCGGGGTTGTCGTGGCTCTTGCGCAGAGGCAGGTTGCGGTCATCAGTGTAGAGGGCCGCAATGCGCTTGGAGCGGTAGTTGATGTCATGGCTGATGGGCTGGCCGCCGCCGGAGATGCAGCCGCCGGGGCAGGCCATGACCTCGATGAAGTTCCAGCCGCGTGGGTTGCCAGCCTTTAGCTCGTCCATGACCTTGCGGGCGTTGCCCAGACCATGGGCGATGGCCACCTTGATCTTGGTCCCCTTGAGGTCGATCTCGGCCTCGCGGAGGCCGCCGAGACCGCGGATGGTCTCGAACTCGAGGGCCGGCAGGGTCTCCTTGGTCACGACCTCGTAGGCGGTACGCAAGGCCGCCTCCATGACGCCGCCGGTGTTGCCGAAGATGGTGCCGGCACCGGTGCCGCAGCCCATGATGGGATCGTAATCGGAGGAGGGCAGGTCGTTGAAGGAAAGGCCGAAGCTCTGGATTAGCTGGCCGAGTTCGCGGGTGGTCAGGACATAGTCAACGTCCTGGTACCCGCTGGACTTCATCTCCGGGCGCCTGCACTCGAACTTCTTGGCCGTGCAGGGCATGATGGAGACGGAGACGATCTTGGCGGGGTCAAGACCCTCCTTCTGGGCGTAGTAGGTCTTGGCCAAGGCCCCGAACATCTGCTGGGGGCTCTTGCAGGTTGAGTGGTGCTGGATAAGATCGGGATAGTACATCTCCATGAAGTTGATCCAGCCCGGGGAGCAGCTGGTGATCATGGGCATGTGCTTGTTGGCCCCGAGACGCTTCAGGAACTCGGTGGCCTCCTCCATGATGGTCAAGTCGGCGGTGAAGTTGGTGTCCAGGACCCGATCGAAGCCGATGCGCTTGAGGGCCGTGACCATCTGGCCGGTGACTATGGAGCCTGGGGCGTTGCCGAAGATCTCGCCCAGGCCAACGCGGGTGGCCGGGGCGGTCTGGACCACGACGACCTTATCGGGGTCGTTGATGGCCTCGAGGACCTTGGCCGTGTCGTCTTTGACGGTGATGGCACCGGTCGGGCAGATGACCGAGCACTGGCCGCACAGGGTACACTTGACCTCGCTAAGGCCCTTGCCAAATGCCGGGGTCACGGTCGAGCTGAAGCCCCTGTTGGCGAAGGTGTAGACGCTGCAGGTCTGCTTGTCGGAGCAGAAGCGGACGCACCGGCCGCAGAGGATGCACTTGTTGGGGTCGCGGACCAGGCTGGGGCTGGTCTCGTCCAGCGGCCAGGTGGGCTTGGACTGAGGGAAGCGAATCTCCTTGATGCCCAGGCTTTGGGCCAGGGCCTGGAGCTCGCAGTTCTGGTTACGGGCGCAGGTGAAGCAGTCATGGGGGTGGTTGGCCAGAAGTAGCTCGACCACCAGACGCCTTGCCTCGCGGACCTTTGGGGAGTTGGTGAAGACCACCAGGCCATCGGTCACCGGGAAGGAGCAGGCGGCGGCCAGGGCCCTGGCGCCTTGGACCTCGACCACGCAGACGCGGCAGCCGCTGTAGGGCTTGACGTCGAAGTGGTGGCAGAGGGTTGGGATGTTTATGCCAATTTTGCGGGCCGCTCCCCAGATGGTGACGCCGGCCTGCACGGTTACTGACTGGTTATCGATGGTCAGGGTAACAGTTTTACTCATTTGGGGCACCCTACTTCTTGAAGACCGCTTTTTGCTTGCGGCAGGCGTCAATACAAGAACCGCACTTGATACACTTGAGCGGATCGATTTTGTGTGGCTCTTTCTTCTCGCCCTCGATGGCGGAAGCCGGGCACTGCTTCTTGCAGGCTCCGCAGCCGATACACTTCTCTTCCTCGATCCAGAAGGTCAGCAGGGCCGAGCAGGCCTTTGCCGGACACTTCTTCTCGAAGATGTGGGCCTCATATTCATGCCTGAAGTAGCGCAAGGTTGAGAGGATGGGGTTGGGGCAGGTCTGCCCGAGGCCACATAAGGCGCTGAGCTTGATGTTGTTGGCCAACTCCTCCAGCATCTCTATGTCGCCCGGCTGGCCCTTGCCCTGGGTGATATTGTTGAGGATGTTGAGCATGCGGGTCGAGCCCTCGCGGCAGGGAGTGCACTTTCCACAGCTCTCGTCACGGGTGAAGGACAGGAAGAAGCGGGCCAGATCCACCATGCAGGTGTCCTCGTCCACCACGACCAGGCCTCCGGAACCCATCATGGCCCCAGCCTCGATCAGCGAGTCGTAATCGACCGGACGGTCAATCATGTTCTCTGGCAGGCAGCCGCCGGAAGGGCCGCCGATCTGGACGGCCTTGAACTTCTTGCCGCCCAGGATGCCGCCGCCGATGTTGAAGATGATCTCCCTCATGCTGATGCCCATGGGGACCTCAGCCAGACCGGTATGCCGGACTTTGCCAGTGAGGGCGAAGACCTTGGTGCCCTTGGACTTCTCGGTGCCGTAGGCTGCGAACCAGGCCCCGCCGTTGCGGATGATGGCCGGGATGTTGGCCCAGGTCTCGACGTTGTTGTTGTTGGTGGGCTTGCCCCAGAGGCCGGAAACTGCCGGGAATGGCGGGCGGGCCGTAGGCATGCCGCGCTTGCCCTCGATGGACTGGATGAGGGCTGTCTCCTCGCCGCAGACGAAGGCGCCGGCACCCTCCTTGATGTGCAGGTCGAAGTTCCAGCCGCTGCCCAGGATGTTCTTGCCCAGAAGGCCCATTGCCTCGGCCTGCTCCAAGGCGACCCGGAGGCGGTGGACCGCCAGGGGATACTCGGCCCTGACGTAGATGTAGCCCTCATCGGCGCCAATGACCAGGCCGCCGATTATCATGCCCTCGACCACCCTGTGCGGGTCGCCCTCGAGGACTGAACGGTCCATGAAGGCACCGGGGTCGCCCTCGTCGGCGTTGCAGATGATGTACTTCTTCTCCCCGGGGACCTGGCGGCAGAGTTCCCACTTGCGGCCAGTGGGGAAGCCGGCCCCGCCACGTCCGCGCAGGCCCGAGGCCTTGACCTCGTCGAGGAGCGGATCGGTGTTGTCCTTGTGCTTCAGGGCCTTGGCCAGGGCCAGGTATCCATCGTTGGCGATGTACTCGTAGATATCCTCGGGATTGATGTGCCCGCAGTTGGCCAGGGTGAGACGGTTCTGCTTGGCGTAGAAGTCGATCTCGTTGTAGTGGACCGTTGGCTCGGCGCCTTCGTGGCCCCTGTAGAGTAGACGCTCGACGGGCTTGCCGCCCTTGATCGTCTGCTCGACGATCTCCTGGATGTCCTCGGCCTTGACCAGGACGTAGAAGATGTTCTGCGGGTAGATGACGACCAGTGGGCCCATCTCGCAGAAGCCATGGCAGCCGGTGATGAAGACCTCAACGGACTTGCCGAGGCCGTTCTTCTCCAGCTCCTCGCGGAGCCCCTTGACGATTTGCTGGGATCCGGACGAGGTGCAGCCGGTCCCGCAACAGACCATGATGTGGTTGGTGACGCCTTCGTAGGCCGGAGCATTCGGGTCGTGGCGAATGGCGATTTTTGGAGCCGCCTGCTTCTTGAGAGCTTCCAGGTCGGCCGGACTGTTCAAACGGGCCAGGGTCGGTGTTTGGCTCATGTTAACTTAACCCCCGATTTCTTCAATTGCGATAGTTGTCCAGGATTTTGGGAACGAGATCCGGCTTTAGCCGGCCATGGGTGTCATGATCGACCATCATGACCGGGGCCAGGCTGCAGGCTCCAATGCAGGCCACGGTCTCCAGGGTGAACTGGAGATCCGAGGTGGTGCCACCTGGAGAGACGCCGAGGGTATTCTTCAGGGATTCCAGGATCCGGGAGGCGTTGCGGACGTGGCAGGCCGTGCCCTGACAGGTACGGATGATGTGCTTCCCGCGAGGCTCCAGGTGGAACTGGGCGTAGAAGGTCACCACTCCGTAGATTTGGCTGATCGGGACGTTAAGGTGTTCGCCGATGGCTTCCAGGACAGGCTCCGGCAGATAGCCGTAGGCCTCCTGAGCCGCCTGAAGCACCGGGATAAGGGCCCCGTTGACGACATGCTTGTAGGCGTCGTAAATGGGGTTGAGCTTTGTTAGATCGAATTCCTGGGCGGGACTTGGTGAGACACTGCCCATCGCAGCTACCTCCTCATAAATGTTGTAGGCTTGGAGACTGGCATGTTCCCGCGGCTTGGGCCCGTGGGATTCCGGGATCCACGAGGACATCCGGCCGGGTCCGGTCTCGCGTCCTCTCCCCCGAGAGCCGATGCCCCGGCTCTCAAGATTATGGTGCAAACAAAGATGTTCTTATGTTCTGGGAAAAGCCTGGGCAGCGGTCATTCCCGCCTCCCGTCCCGTGGATTTCCGGCACCTCCCCCGAGCCGTCCTGCCTTCGCCAAGTGCCCTGTGGTGCATGGCACTGAGGCCGTCTTGTTCAAGGGCTGGAAAAAATATCTAAGAAAGTCCAAGAATCCCGTCCTTGAACTAGATCCCGCATAAGGCCACACCACTCTTTTTTGGGCTGGGAGCCATTTAAGCACACCGGAAAGGTTTTGTCAAATTTTGTTGTTTACACGTGGCCGGTTATTCGGCCAGGGCCATCGTGGAAACCGGGGCTTGGGGGAGGTAAAAGGTATCAATAGATGAGAAGAGGATATAATAGGAGAAGTAGTCGGGGAGATATTATTTAGTAATTTCGATAAGTTATTCCAGTGAAAGGACAAAAGGGATCCATGGGAGCCTGAAAAGAGGGTCAAGACAGTGCCCTGCGATATCTATCATGTTTTTCTGATAAAAAAATATTTTGGATTTTTTTGGCACTTTTCGCCCCAGTCGGCAAGAAAGCATCCTTCCCTTGCCGTCCAGACCGGTGGCCGGGAGGAAAAAGGCGTGGACCGGGGACCCCAAGCCTCCAGATATGGGCTTCATGGCCTGTCCCGGTGCTGGGCCGCCAGCCCCTCTGATTTGTCAACAGCGCGGCCCAATCAATGGCCCTGGCCGATAATGGCAATGCTATAATTATTTCTGATTAAGGGTCGCTAGATGACGTTGGTTTCTGATTCCACCCATTCAGAACTCGGTGCTGCCCCGGCCCCCATCTTCTTTAGGGCCTGCCTGATGGTCTCATGGGAGACGCGCCGGCCATCGGAGGTAACGAATTTTCTGGCCAGGGTTCTCAGGCTGCACTGCTGCCTCCCTTCCTGGCGTTCCCGGGTGGCGAGGGCCAAGAGTCTGGCCTCGTTCTCGCCGTCAATGGCCTTTGGCCTCCGGCGGTGGGGCAGACTGTTCAGGGCCATCCCGAAACCATTTTGGGAAAAGCGCTTCCTGAGTTCGGTCACGCTCTGCTCGTTCATGAGGACGATTTTGGCAATCTCTTTGTCGGACTTACTGCCTTCGCTGGCCAGGAGCAGGGCGTGGGCCCTTTTCCTCTTCTGGGCCGGGTGCTTGCCCCTGTTTAATATGGCGGTCAATTCCTGGATCTCTCCCCCGCTTAGCTCGACGATGTATTTTTTACACATTTTATACCTCAAAATTAGCTTAAAATTATAATTAAAATCAAAAAATATCTAGCGTTGGACATAAAAAAAGACCCATCGGGCTGTTACCTCCGATAGGCCTTCTTGACCTGATAACAATGAAACTTATAAAACCATGGAAAGCTAGGTAGACTAATAAAGTGAGGTCAAGGCGAGGCGGACAGTCTGTGGTCCCCAAACTTTCCAATTTGGATCCTAGTTCTTGGATCCATAGGGGCTTTTTGCCCCCAATTTACCAATTCGTCCGACGTGAAAGGACAATGGGCGAGGTCAAGGCCCCGGGCATCCGTTTCCCAATGCCTGGCTGGGCGGGAAAGATCCTCCGACGGGCGTTTAGGCCGGTTTGGCTCGCCGGCCTGCCATGCCTACTGGCCAAAGGCTCTTTGGCCAGGGCCCATGGACGAATCGATTGAACGGAACTGTCTCTGGGATTTATACCAAACGCTTTCCCCGATGGCAAGCCAAATTTTATGCCCATCGCCTTCTCCCTCCTAAGGTTAGGCCAGCTGTTGTCGCTCATGGCCATTGGATTCCTTGGGATATAAATAATCATATTTATTAATATTTATACTGTAAAAATTTATAATAACCAATATTTACAGTATATATATTGTTTAATTTTATTAAATTTATGTCAACTTCACTTCTGTTTAGAACCTAGGCCAACGTCATTTGCCTGATTTCGCAGGTCAATTATTTTTACCCCCCTCTTGACATTGACATGCAATGAGGAGATAATCTAGACCAGTCTGTAAAGGCGGCTTTTCGAAAAGCTGATGCCCTGAACCGCATTGGAGTCCATCTCGTGCGTAAGATACTATTTCTCTTTATTTTTAAATGCTTGTTGCTTTGCTAGATATATAATTTGCTTTAACTATGAAAGTTAATTTTTAATTATATATAGTATAAATTGCATTGGTTATGAAAACCTCTTTCAGGAATGCTCCTGAAAGAGGTTTTTTTATTTTGTGAACGATGCAAATTGGCTCGAAAAGCCTAAATCCCAGACGTTAAAAAATAGGGAGCCAGAAAATGGTTAGAACGACACTTACTTTGGCCTTTCTCGCGGTTCTTTCGTCCGTCCCTGCCCTGGCCCATGACTTCTGGGCTGGCGTGGAAAAAGCGGCCATTGGCGAGCAGATCCAAGTTTTCCAGGGCTTTGGGCATGGTTTCCCTGTCGCCGACGAAATCAAGGCTGATGTTTACGCCGAAAGGTTCGAGCCGGTCAGACTGGTCGGCCTTGGCAGCGAGATTAAGCTTACTCAGGGCGCGCTCGCTCAGAATTTCGTCTCCGAGGAATCCCTGGCCGCCGGCAGCTACTATGTCCTGGCGGCCAGCAAGCTGGGCTTTGCCAGCCGGACCCCCAACGGCTTCGTCAGAAAATCCAGGGCCGAGGAGCCGTCCGCCGTGAGTTGTTCCTTTGGGGCCAACTTCGGCAAAAATCTCCTGAACCTAGGCCAGGCCGGGCCCGAGGCCTTCGTCTCCAAGCCGGTGGGCCATAAGCTTGAAATAGTGCCCCAGGTTAACCCCTGGAAGGTCAAGGTTGGGGACAAGTTTCCTGTCAAGGTCCTATTTGACGGCCAGCCCCTGCCCGCGGCCAGCGTGGGAGCCTTCTTCGCCGGGTTCTCCGATCGCAACGCAGCCCTGGCCTTCCAGGCAGAGACCGACCAGGACGGCCTTGTCGATATCGTTCCCCTGAGGCCAGGCAATTGGCTGGCCAAAGTCAGCAAGTCCGACCCATATCCCGACGAGAGCGTCTGCGGCCGGGAAACATATTCCGCCTCGCTGGCCTTTTCCATAGTTGAGTGACGGTGCCGTGAAGTTCGAGCCAAAGGCCCTTGAGTGCGAATACCGTCTCGAGCGCCGGATATTCATCAAGGCCCTGGTCATGGGACTCTTGATGCACGGCATCGCCCTGGCCGGTCTGGCCATGGACCCTGGCCCTGGAAAACCCGACCTCGTGCCTTTGGCCGTGATGGATTTCTCCGAATTCGATCCCTTTGGCGGCCAGGGCGGTGACGGTGGCGACGGGGGACCCGTGGCCGAGGCGCCAGACGGGCCCGAGACTAAGCCAGAACCAGAGCCCGACCAGTTTCCGGAGCTTGAAGCGGAACCGGAAGACCTGACCCTCCTGGAAAGCCTGGCCGAGCAGGCCGAGGTCACCCCGGTGCTGGCTCCGCCTCCACCCTCGGAAAAACCGATGGCGGAAAGGCCAAAGCCCAAGGTCAAACCCAAACCGGCCACGCCGGTCGAGGCTTCGAGCCAGGGCATCAACCCAGACGGAGTCATTGGCGGCATCCCTGGGGCCGGGGACGGCGGGCCAGGTGGCACCCCTGGCGGGACGGGGACGGGGAATCCCAATGAGATGAACGCCTACAAGAACAAGGTCAGGCAGAGGTTAGAGCGCAGGAAGAAATATCCCTCGGCGGCTCAAAGCCGCGGACTGGCTGGGACGGCGACCGTGAGTTTCATCGTCGCCAAGGACGGTTCGGTACATTCCTCCAGCCTGGTCAAAAGTTCCGGCCACCAGCTGCTTGACGACGAAGCTGTGGCTCTGCCGGTCAGGTGTTCGCCTCTGCCGCCCCTGCCCAACAGCTTCGTCGGGGCCAATCTGAAATTGACCGTGCCTTTAAAGTTTTCCGTGCGTTAAAAATGATAAATATTATTAATTATGATAAAAAATAAAATAGTATTTTTAAAAAGTTTGTAGGTGAGGCTTAGTGACAAAATTATCCCGCATCGTAATCTATATATATATGGGCTGCGCCTATATAACGGATTCACCCAGCCTTTCGTCCGACTGTACAAATAATTTAAGGACCAAGACTAAAAATCGAGAGGGGTTTTAGTCCTGATTCTTTGCTTTTGAGATAGCTATTGGGAGTAATAAAAGATGTTTTTCTGGTTAAGATGCTAATATTATTCTTTTGGGGAAATAAATATTATAAATCATTAATTTTGATTATATAATAATATATAAACATAGACTTTTGTTAGTTATGGTAAATTTTAAATAGCTCAACATTGTTCTGAGATTTTTTACCGAGGCCCCAACAGGGCATAATTTGACGGCGGATAATTTTTGAGAGGCAGCCTTGCCTCGAATTGAGACCTCGACAAGGCTGCCTTGGGCTGTACAGGCCGTGGCCATAAACCCGGCCATATTATCGCAGTATGCCAGTAATTTGTCAATAATGACTCCTAGTTATTTGTTTACTGCGCAAAATGTGGAGCATGGAGCATGTTGAAACAGATTCTTTTCATTGGGTTAATCTTCACCTTGATTTTTCCTGCCCTGGCCATTATTGCCCAGGAAGAGGAGGAGGTGCTGTCGGAAATTGACGTCAGGGGGCAGGTCCGCCGTGAGGAGCTTCAGAGCACCAGCGCCACGGTTTTGGGCAACAAAGAAGTGACGGATCGGATTTACGTCCAGCCACTGGACATGATGCTTCTTAGCCCTGGGACCAGCATCAATCCATCGACCAACAATGGCGTTGCGCCAACGGCCAGGATACGCACCTTTAGTGGTTCCCACGGTGGGGATTTGGCCATGTATCTTGACGGCATCCCTCTCCAGGATAGCGGCCATACCGACAACTATATCGACTCAAACCTGATAATACCACTGGAAATTGAACAATTGGAGATTATCAAGGGCCCTGCCTCGGTGTATTACGGAACAGGTGCCTCGGGCGGGACAATGGCCTTTCAAAGTTACAAGGCAGGCGATTTCACCCGTTTCGCCCTAAGGTATGGCAGCGACAACATGGCCGACGCATCTGGGATTATAGCCCGGACAGACGGAAAAATGGACCATGTTTACGCCTTCCAGATTTTCCACACCGATGGTTGGCGGCAGAAGTCGGATTGGAACAGGGGCAATTTTTCCGGCCGGTGGACTTACCATTTTACCGACAAATTCCAGACCAGCCTAAACGTAAGGGGCTATTACTCGGAATGGAACAACGCGGGCAGCCTTCGCCACGATCTGGGGCAAAACAAAAGGGACTATGTCGATGACGGCAGCGGGGAAAGCAACGGCGGAGTCCGCCGGCGGTTTGATGCCCGCCTTTGGGCCAATTACCAATTGACCGATGAGCAGCAGCTGACCTTCTACAGCTACTTCACCGATCTTACCAACACCAGGTGGGAGTTTGGTTATCCCGCAGGCTTAAGCTATATAGGTGATATAACTTTTGGGCCTGATAGCAGTGGATTTAATGGATATGGTGCTCCAATGGATGGTTCAAACAATGAACAGTCTAGCTCGCGAAAAGCAGTCGGTCTAGGTCTTTCTTATAATTATAAAGGTCTAATTGCCGATAAAGCAGCTAATTTAACTATTGGATCTGATTTTTTGCATGAAAATGAGATAAGAGATAGATATAGGAAAATATGGGGTCAAGGCAGAAGAAGAGGACCACAATATACTGATACAAACTATAATTTAAATACGCTATCACTATTTTCAGAAGTTACATACCAAGTATTAGAACATTTACAGCTTCGATTGGGAGCACGTTATGACAGATATAATGGTAAATTACAGACTGGACAATTTCAAAATGATAGATCAGTTCCAATTTTAAGCCCTAATTCAAATTATAAAGCTCCTTCACAAGGGTTATTCCAGCCTAAAGCCGGAATTTTAGTGACTCCCATGGAATGGCTTGACCTTTTCGCCAATTTTGGCCGTGGCTACAGTTTGACTAGCATGACTGCTGGTCGTTTCTTTGTCTTTGGGGAAACGATGAAACGCGATCAGATCGAACTTGGTTATCGTGTGAGACCATTGAATTGGGTGAACTTTGAGATGATTTTTTATAGCATAAACACGGACCATGACCAGACGTATGAGAACGATCCCATTACTAACACACCCCAAATAGTGTATGCCGGAAAAACTCGACGCCATGGGATTGAGGCTGGATTTGAGGTTAGACCGATAGAATATTTGTTATTATCAGGTAATTACACATATCAAATTGCAAAATATAGGAGTAGTAGAACACAAAATGATATTTTAGATGGGTATCGGATGACTGGGGTCCCTAAAACTATCGTTAATCTCGAAGTAGCCTATGAGCCTGTTACAGGTCTCGGGGGACGTCTCAAATATCGTTTTGAAGGCGATAACCTAGCTAGAAATTTGCCTGAATTCAGAATAAATGGCACCAGTAACTACAATAATCAGTGGGTATCACCTGACAAATGGTATTTTGACGTCCAGCTTAACTATAGATTTAATGATAAATATAAGCTTTTTCTTGATATAACTAACTTGTTTGACCATGATAACTATCAACCAGGCGCAATAACAAGTGCTGCTGGCCAAAATAGTTATTCTGAATCTTGGGGCAATCCAAGGGCTTTTTATCTTGGCATGGATATTAATTGGGAATAAAAAATATAATAATTTTATATTATATAATAGAAATAATTGTTCTATTATAGATGAAATATTGCTGTATAAATTTATAATAGTAATATTTTTTTCTGACAAAACCTTGCCGACTTCTTTGACGATGCTGTGGTGAAGATGTAGGCCACGCCCAATGTCAACAACTTAAGCCAATCTCGGCACCCGGTTTCTGTACCCAGTATAAAGAATCAGACATCTTGCTCCCCAGTTAACGATTCATGAACGAATACCATTTTTTCATATCTGAGGGTGCAACACCTTAAGTTGTTGGCATTACATAGTTAATTGGTTAATTATGGTTCGTGACGAGTTGATTTAACCTATCATGTGGGCCTTCCGCTCAATTTTTGACTTAAAATATCGAGAATGTCAAATGTCCAAAGTGGACGAAAATGAACCCAAAAAACGAAAACCCCTTGATTTGCAAGGGGTTTTGAGAACGAGAACAAACGACATAAAACCAAAAAAAATTGAATAAACCAAGGGTTGGCGGAGACGGTGGGATTCGAACCCACGTGCCGGCTCATCACCGACAAGACGATTTCGAGTCGCCCCCGTTACGGCCACTTCGGTACGTCTCCGCTTTTAGGTTTTCTGACTATTCTTTGATGCGGTTACGGTCCTTCCAGGTTCACCGGTGCGTCAGATGTCGGCCAGAGGAACCCCAAGAGGGTGTCCCGATTGGGCCTGCGTGATGACCGGGCTAGTTTACCACTAAGGTGCCAGTTTGTGAAGACGCTTCTGGCCTTGGGACGGGTCTCGTCCCCAGCGGCCGGCTATCGCTGTTCGGCAGAAGGAGCATCGATCCTGACCGGCCAGCTCGTCTTTCATGACCAGGAAGCCGTTCCTGGCGACCAGGGTCCGGCCGCAGCCGGGGCAGACGGTATCGGCGAAGCCAGGACCGGCGACGTTGCCGAGGTAGACGAACCTAAGTCCCTTGGAAAGGCCGATTTCCCTGGCCGCGAGGAGGCTTTTGGTGGAGGTGACTGGGACGTCGGATTGCCGGTGTCTGGGGAAGAAGCGGCTGACGTGCCAGGGTAGGTCCGGCGAGAGCGAGGCCAGGAAGGCGGCCAGCTCGCCCAGTTCTCCCTCCGAGTCGTTGAGGCCAGGGATGAGGAGGGTGGTCACCTCCACCCAGATGCCCAGGGAAAGGGCCAGGGCGATGTTGTCCTTGACCACGGCCAGCCGGCCGCCGGCGACCTCGGAGTAGAATTTTTCCGTGAAGCCCTTGAGGTCCACGTTCATGGCCTCGACGGCCGGGGGCAGGGCCTTGAGGAGGTCGGCCGACATGGAGCCGTTGGTGACCCAGATCGATGGTAACCCGCTGGCGTGGGCTTCCTGGGCCAGATCCATGGCGTATTCGAGGAAGACCGTCGGCTCGCTGTAGGTGAACGACCAGCTGTCGGCCTGGTTGTCCATGGCCATCTGCCCAAGACGGAAGACGATTCCATGGTCGTACCTGCCCCCGGGCCAGGCCGGGCCAGGCCGGGAGAGGTCGTGGTTCTGGCAACCCAGGCAGGTAAGGTTGCAGCCAGGGGCTCCTACCGAGAAGGTCATGGAGCCGGGCTGGAAGTGGAAGAGGGGCTTTTTTTCTACCGGGTCCAGCGCCAGGGCCCCCGTGAAGCCGTAGTTGAGCGCATAGAGCATACCATTATGGTTGGCCCGCGACTGGCAGAACCCTCGGTGGCCTTCGGGGATGAGGCAATTGTGGAAGCATGCCTGGCAGGCGACGGCGCCTTTTTGCCCCTCCGATTTCCAGAAGCGGGCGGGTCGGCCCAATAGGGGCGATTGCTGGTCCATTTGCCTAGAACTCGTTGAACATCACGGCACCGATCTTCTGGCTGATGTCGTCCAGGATCCAGTCCAGGGCCTCGGCCTCCTGGGTCTCCACTTGGCCCTGGTTGAGGCTCACCATGTAGGTGCGGTAGCTGTAGAAGCCGCTGCTTTTGACCAGGGGCGGCCCGCCATCTGGGTTGGGCCTGGTCAGGGTGGCCATTATGGAGACCCCGGCGGTTCGGCTGGATGAGGCCTCCGGGGTGTCCCTGGACGAGGTCCCGATTGGCTCCCAGGAGCCGCTGCCAACGGCCACCGAGGTGATGGTAAGCCTAAGGGTGGCCTCGGGGTTCCTGGAGTCGAGGAACAGGCCCTTGGTCCCGGAGAGCCTCTCGATGACGGCCTTGGTGAGGGCCGGGCCCAGGCGGCCGAAACGGCTGCGGTTGTCCGCCACCGGGACCGAAAGCCTAAGGGTCTCGCCCCTGAGGTCCAGCCGGTAGGGGCTTGGGGCCAGACTGTAGCCGCATCCGCCGGCAAGGAGGGCCAGCAAGGCCGGGAGGAGCCAGATGGTCCTGGCCGGAGGAAGCATGGCGGGGGGCGAGGGAAACATACTGGCGCTCCGGCCGTCTAGGGGTTCTTGGGGCTCTTGGGTTTCTCCCCGCCTTTGGAAAGCAGGCTGTCCAGCACCCCGTTTATGAAGGCAGTGGAGTCCTGGTCCCCGAAGCTCTTGGCGATTTCGATGGCTTCGTTGAGGCTGACGCGCAGGGGGATGTCCTCTCGGAAGCGCATCTCGAAGTAGGCCAGCCTCAGCAGGGCCAGATCGACCTGGGACATCCGGTCAAGGCTCCAGTTCCTGGCGGCCTGGGAGATGTCACGATCGAGTTCCTCCAGGTGGCCGGCAGCGCCCAGGAAGAGCTCCTTGGCCAGGGGCCAGGCCTGCCGGAAGCTCTCCTCAGTCAAGTCCAGGCAGGCTTCCTTGTCGTTCCTGGGATCGAAGCTCTGCTCGAAAAGGAAGACTATCTCCTCGGGCCGGAGGCCGGCCGACTGGAGTTGGAACATGAGCCGCATGGCCAGTTCCCTGGAAAGGCGTCGGCCGGAGGGGGCCTTGGCTGGTGGAGGCTGGGTCACCCTGTCTTTCCTCAGGCCGGCTCGCCGATGAGGCGCATCAGGGCGGCCATCTCCATGGCCGTGACGGCGGCCTCGAAGCCCTTGTTGCCCGACTTGGTCCCGGCCCTGTCTATGGCCTGCTCAACCGAGTCGCAGGTCAGGACGCCATATATTATGGGAACGCCGGTGGTCAGGGTCACCTGGGCCAGGCCCTTTATGGACTCGGCGGCCACGTAGTCGAAATGGGGCGTGTCCCCCCTGATGACCGCGCCCAGGGCCACTATGGCCTCGTGTTTTTTTGTCTTGGCCACGGCCTGGGCGGCCAGGGGCAGCTCGAAGGCCCCCGGCGTCTTGACCACGGTCAGAAGCCCGTCGTCGCCGCCATGGCGGATGAAGGCGTCGATGGCCCCGGCCAGCAGGCGCTCGGTGATGAAGCTGTTGAAGCGGCTGACCACGATGGCCAGCCTCAGGTCCCGGGCGGTAATCTGCCCTTCCAGAGTCTTTGGCATTTTCGCTCCTGCCTTCATTTATTCAAGAATTTCAATATATGGCCCATCTTGTTGCACTTGGTCTCCATGTACTTGAAATTCTCCGGCTTGGGCTGTATCTCTATGGGCACCCTCTCGACCACCTCGAGGCCGTAGCCCTGGAGGGAGACCATCTTGGTTGGGTTGTTGGTCAAAAGCCGCATCCTCTTGACCCCCAGGTCCCGGAGGACCTGGGCCCCAAGGCCGTAGTCACGCAGGTCGTCCGGGAAGCCGAGAGCCAGGTTGGCCTCCACCGTGTCGGCACCCTGGTCCTGGAGGGCATAGGCCTTTATCTTGTTTATGAGGCCGATGCCCCGGCCTTCCTGGGGCACGTAGAGAAGGATGCCCCTGCCGGCATCCGTGATCATGCGGATTGACTCCCGGAGCTGGTCACCGCAGTCGCAGCGCCTGGAGCCAAGGGTGTCCCCGGTTAGGCACTGGGAGTGGACGCGGACCAGGATTGGCTCCGGCGACTCCAGATCGCCCAGCGTCAAGGCCAGATACTCAGAGCCGTCGACCTCGGTCTCGTAGGCGTAGAGGTCGAAGAGGGCCGCATCTGTCGGGAGGACCGTCTTGGCGGCCAGCTTGACCATCTTCTCGTGCTTGAGGCGGTAGGCTATTAGATCGGCCACGGTGACGATCCTGATGCCGTGTTTTTGGGCGAAGATCTCGAGGTCCGGCAGCCTGGCCATGGTCCCGTCCTCGTTCATGACCTCGCATATCACCCCGGCCGGGATTAGGCCGGCCAGCCTGGCCAGATCGACCGACCCCTCTGTCTGGCCCGTGCGGACCAGGACTCCGCCCGGCTTGGCCCTCAGTGGGAAGACGTGCCCTGGCCTGACCAGGTCGTCGGGGCCGCAGCCATCGGCCACGGCCGTGAGGATGGTCGTGGCCCTGTCGGCGGCCGAGATGCCCGTGGTCACCCCTTTGCGGGCCTCGATGGAGACGGTGAAGGCCGTCTCGAACGGGGAAGTGTTGTCCCTCCACATTTGGGGCAGGCCCAGGGCGTCGATCTTCTCGGCCGTCAGGGTCAGGCAGACCAGCCCCCTGGCGTGGGTGACCATGAAGTTGATGGCCTCGGGGGTGGTGAATTGGGCCGCCAGGAACAAATCGCCTTCATTCTCTCGGTTTTCATCGTCGACCAGGATGACCATGCGGCCGGCTTTGACGTCCTCTAAGGCCTCTTCGATGGTTGAGATGGGCATAGTTCGGTACAATCCTTCTTGGTCGCGCCGGCCAGGGGGAGCCTGGCCCTCCCGCCATCCGGGGTTGATTGGTTTGCGGCCTTCTAGGGGGTCCTTTCCCTTGGCCGGGACGCTCGTTTTTGGACCGTGGCACGTCGAATGATAGCACGGTTGGCATTATTTTCAAAATGAGGCTTTACGCCTGGATTAGCCATCGGGGGGATCGGGGAAAGGCGCGCCAAGGCGGCAATCGGTGCCAATTGCCGTTGGGGGGCGGGCTACATATTTGAACTTTTGTTGGCATCCTCCCCCACCTGAAGCCGGCTGATTCCCCTTGGTCCGGAAACGTTGCCTCTCCCTGTCTTCTCGGCGGTCCTGCCCCAGGGGCGGTCCTGGGCCCAATCCTCCAAAGGCGTCAACGATGGCTTGCCCTGCCGCCTATCGCGTCGACTAGGTGTGGGCTATTGTCGTGGCCGCATTCAATGCGTATTGATTGGAAACGCCTTGGCTCATGTTTCCTTCCCGTCCGGGCCATTCCCCTGGTCGGCGGCCCGTAGCCTCAGGACCAAATCGTACATGGACTTCCTGGTCCAGCCGAAGACGCCTGCGAAATGGGCGGCCGCCTCCCTGGTGGGCCTGGGATCCGAGGCTATCAGCCGCAGGGCCTCGTCGTCCAGGGGCTCCCGGTCGCCAGCCTCCCCGGGGCCGATGACCAGCGTTATCTCGCCCCGGCGGGGATTTCTGGCCACCTCGTCCAGGAGGTCCGGGAGGGGCAGGGCCAGGTACTCCTCGTGGAGCTTGGTCATCTCCCTGGCCATGAAGGCCGGCCTGGGGCCCAGCACCGATACCAGGTCGGCCAGGGTGTCCGGGAGCTTGTGGGGCGGGATAAAGACGACCAGGGCCTCCCGCCGGTCCCTCACGGACTCAAGCAGGGCCCTGCGCCTCTCCGGCCTGGGCGGCAGGAAGCCGAGGAAGGAGAAGCTGGATGCCTCGAAGCCGGAGGCCATCAGGGCCGTTATGACCGCCGATGGCCCGGGGACTGGGAAGACTGCCAGGCCGGCCTTTCTGGCCTGGCTGACCAGGAAGGCCCCCGGATCGCAGATGCCGGGGGCCCCGGCGTCGGTGACGAGGGCCACGGCCTCACCGTCCTCCAGGTGCCTTTTGAGCAAGGGGAACGCGCTGGCGTGGTTTTCCTCGCGGTAGCCGTAGAGCCTCTTCCTCAGGCCCAGGTGGCTCAGGAGCTTCAGGGTCCTCCTGGTGTCCTCGGCGGCCACGGCCTGGACACCCGAGAGGACGTCGATGAACCTTTGGCTCAGATCGCCAAGGTTTCCCAAGGGGCTGGGGAGCAGGTAGAGGCCTGGTGCCAGGGGCGCTGGTCCCTGGGCGTCCAGGGCGGGGGACGCCCCCGTGGCCTGGACAGGGGGGGCCTTGTCTGGCCCTTTGGTTTTTTGCCGCCCCCTGGCCATGTCAGAAGAGGGTCGGGCCGACCCTGGGCGGGGGCGGCTGGAGCTGTCCCTCGGGCCGCACCCCGCGGAAGGACAGGCGGTGGATTGGGGAGGGGCCGTGTTTCCTGATGGCCTCGAGATGGGCCCTGGTGCCGTAGCCCTTGTGTCGGTCGAAGCCGTACTGGGGGAAGCGGGCATGCTCTTCCAGCATCAGGCGGTCGCGGGTGACCTTGGCGATTATCGAGGCCGCGGCTATCGAGAGCGACCTGGAGTCGCCCTTGACCACGGACATGACCGGGCAGGCGGACCTGGGGCACTTGTCGCCGTCGGCCAGGGCCAGGACTGGCGCGACCAGGAGCCTTTCCAGGGCCTGGCCCATGGCCAGCATGGAGGCACCCAGGGGGTTGAGCCTGTCGACCTCGTCAGGGCCGATGACCGCGAAGGCCCAGGAAAGGGCCTGGGAGGAAATGACCTCGAAGGCCTTTTCCCTGTCCTCGGCCGTCAGCCTCTTGGAGTCGTCGATCCCGCGGTGGTCGAAGCCTTCCGGCAGGACCACGGCCGCCGCCACCAGCGGGCCGGCCAGTGGTCCCCGGCCGGCCTCGTCCAGGCCGGCCAGGGGCCTCCGGCCAAGGCTCTCGTCGAACCTGAAGAGGGGCGAAAAAAAGCCGTCCTCGGCCTTTTTGGCCGGGACGGCTCCAAGAACGTCCAGTAGTCCCTCCCTGGCCCGCGGCCTCCGGCCTCCGTTACCGTGGGCCCGGCTCATGGGCGCTGCCCGCCAGGGAACGGGGAAAGGCTGCGGGGGCTGTGAGGCTGGGTTTTGGCTGGTCTCACTTGAAGTACTGGTTCTTGGTCCTGACCTTGGCGGCCTTGCCCCTCAGGGCCCTTAGATAGTACAGGCGGGCCCGGCGGACGCGGCCCTCGGTGATGATCTCGACCTTGTCGATGATGGGCGAGAAGGTCGGGAAGATGCGCTCCACCCCGACACCGTTGGAAACCTTCCTGACGGTGAAGCTGGAGTCCATGGTCCCCTTGCGGCGGCGGATGACCACGCCCTTGAAGACCTGGATTCTTTCCTTGTCGCCTTCCTTTATGCGGACATGAACGGCCACGGTGTCGCCGGCGCGGAAAGAGGGTAGATCGAAGCGCATCTGTTCATAGTTGATACTGGCGATGGCGTCCATGGAAGAAAACTCCTGCGTTAGGCATTTAGGGCCGCCCCCTGGCCAGGCCCGGAGGGGCCGTGGCGCACGGTCAAGACGGTAACTGGCGATTATAATACAGCGGTCTGGCGGCGGCAAGCTTTTTTTTGCCCTTTTCCCTCCCCTGGAGGCGGGCGGCTCGGCCCGCGAGGCCATTCTGGCTCCAGCCCGGCAAGCCGGATCTGGGTGCACTCGTTGCCCTGCCCCGCAGTACCATCTAGAGGCCTCGGCCAGGTCAGCGGGCATCCCTCGCGCCTGCTCACGCATGGGCCAGAGGCAGAGCTGGGCCTCAGGCTGGCCCCTGGCCGATCCCACCGGGATGTGTCTCCCCGAGCGCACACATGGCGGGGCGGTAGCCCTGACCGGCCGGCCTCCGCAGATACCCATCCATGGACTTTTTCGGGTCCTGGCGGACCCCGTCGCCGGTCTCGTAGCGTTTGACCATCTTGAGCTGGGCCATCGTCTTGCCGGCGTTGGCCGCCTGCCAGAACAGGGCCAGGGCGCTGTCGTGTGGTGCGTCCCCATAGCCATGGAGGGACTGGCCGAGGTGCTCCTTGGCCTTCGGCAGGTCCTGGGCTGTCGCAAGGCGCATCCATATTGACCTCCTTGGCGGTGTCCAGGGCAACGTCCTCGCCGTTGCAGCATGCGTGGCAGACACCGATACTGGGCAATGGCGTTGCCCTGCCCGGCCGACAGCCGAGTCCGGTGTTCTTGGGAAGCCTGTCCCCCAGGCCTTAAAACAGGCCAGGATGGGTTTGGGCCTCCGCGCCGCCACTGGCGGCCTCCCTCCGGATCTTTTCCAAATTAAGGTGCTTTTGGTCGAGCGTTTGCGCCCAGTTGGCCGGTTGCCACCCGGCGATGTCCTGTCCGGGACGGCATTCCGCCTACCCCCGTCCGCCCAGCCCTCCCGCTCGCCCGGACGAGGCGGAGTCGGTCCAGGGCCTCCCCGGCCAGGGCTGGCTGGCGTCGTCGGCCACATCGTGGGCAAACGCCTGGAGAAAGTCAATAATCTGGATGCCAGCCCCCAAGGGCCAACCCTTCACAGCGGGGAAGGATTTTTTCTGGCGTTTTTGATTTTAGTTCGGTATAATTTAAAGATGAAATGTTAATATTTATTTGTATTTTTATGTTTATAATATTATGAATTATAATATAAAATTTAATAGTGTTTTGATTGATATTAAAAGATCTATTAATATTATTTATAACACTATATTACCCCTAGGAGAATTAAATGAGTCCCAAGCATGGCCCGGCGTTGACGGTTCTGAACCCCGAGCCCCCGTCTGGCGACCGCCAAGATGGCAGCCCCCTCTTCCTGGAGCCCATCTCGGCCGGCTTCCCGTCTCCGGCCGAGGACTACGTCCAGGATTTCCTGGATCTCCAGCGCCTGGTGGTCAAGAACCAGGCGGCGACGTTCTTCCTGCGGGTCTCGGGCGACTCCATGGGCGGGGCCGGCATAAGCGACGGCGATCTCCTGGTGGTCGACCGCTCCAGGCCGGCCGCCTCGGGCTCCATAGTCATAGCCTCGCTGGACGGGGAGCTGACGGTCAAGAGGCTCAGGCGGCGGGACGGAGGGATATTCCTGGTGCCGGAAAACGACAACTACTCAGAGATCAACATAACCGAGCAGGAGGGTGCCATGGTCTGGGGAGTGGTCACCTACGTGGTCCACAAGCTCTAGGGGCTGGCCTGGCGCCGTCCATGTCCTGGGGGGCTAGGCCCCTAGGCCCCGGAGGTCGCCGTCGAGGGGGCCATTTTCCTGGCCGTCCCGGACGAAGCGCCGCAGGGGGCAGCGATCCAGGGGGCAAAGCCGGCAATTGTGGAAGCCGGCCTCGGTCTCGAAATAGAGGCCCGAGGAGGAGACGTCTGGGCTCATCCAGAAGGAGTCACCCTTTAGGCTCACGCCCAGCTCCTCCGGGAGGGGTCGGAGTAGCTCGAAGAGCGGCCCCTGGCCAGACAGGGGCCAGGCAGGCAGGACACCGGGGCTCATGGCGCCCATGCCGGAGACGCCGTATTCCACGGACAGCCTTTCCTCCAGGCGCCTCTCGGCCTCCTTGAGGGCCAGGTATCTGATGACGAAGGCGGCGGTCCTGTCCCTGGGGGCCAGGGAGGCCGCCCAGCCGGCCAGCTCCGGGCCCTCGGTGGCCAGAAAGGGGAAGGCCCGCCCCAGGCCCCTGAGGTTTTTGGTCAGGACCGGGCTCTCGAGGACCACGGGGCCAATCTCGATCCTATCCTCTCCTTCGTCCCGGATGAGGGACAGGCGGAAGGCCGCCCTGGGCTTGGCGATCACCATGGCCTCGTTGAGGAGGGATCCGGCGACCCGCCTCAGGTGCCTGGAATCGTAGGGCAGGGGGCCATCGAGGCGCTCCAGGCTGGCCGGGAGGTCGATGTCGTCCAGGACGACGGTCTCGATCTCGGCTTCGGCGTCCTCGTCAAGGGGATGGGCCTCTAAGTCCATGGGGAATCCTGGGGTTGGCCCCTGCCGGGTCTGGCAACTGGCAGGACCATGAATGTCCAAAAAAAACCAAACTGTCTCGACAGTGACCGATTCAAGCCTGACAGGCATTAAATCACGTTTGTTAAAAATGTCAATATGGCAAATGCGTAGTTATCTGGCTGTTCATATGGGCCAGTGTCGGGCAAATTAGCCAAAATGGCCGAGGCCCTGCTCTCAGAAGAGGTCGCCGGCTGAGTTGGTCCTAAAGAGGATCCAGAGGAAGAACGGCCCACCGAGGAGGGCGGTCACGATGCCGATGGGAATCTCGGCCGGGGCTAGGACCAGGCGGGAGGCCAGATCGCACAGGGCCAGGAAGGCCCCGCCGGCGAAGAAGGCCGCCGGGGTCAGCCGGCGGTGGTTCCAGCCCAGCATCATCCGGCAGGCGTGGGGGACCATCAGGCCCACGAAGCCGATGGGCCCGGCCAGGGAAACCACCGTCCCGACCATGACGGAGGCGGCCACGAATATCTCCAGCTTGATGGTCACGAGTCTGACGCCGCGGCTCGCCGCCAGTTCCTCCCCGGCCGTCAGGAGGTCGACCTGGGGGGCCAGGGACATGACGAAGACCGCCCCCATGATGACCACGAAGCCCAGATCGGCCAGCCGGGCCGTCTCCAGGGCGGCCAGCGAGCCCATCAGCCAGTGCATTATCCTCAGGGAGTCGTGGGCGTCGCTGAGGTACTGGACGAAGAGGACCAGGCTGGAGAAGAAGAAGTTTATGACCACCCCTGCCAGTAGCATCACGGCGGTCTGGAGGCCGCCGCGGGAGCGGGTGATCGACCAGACCAGGAACATCGACAGGAAGGCACCCAGAAGCGAGGAGAATAGGGGGCCCAGGCTGCCGGCCCTTATGAGGGAGATCCCCCCGAGCCAAAAATAGACCGAGGCCCCCAGGGAGGCCCCCGAGGAGACGCCCAGGGTGAAGGGGGTGGCCAGGGGGTTGCGGAAAAGGGCCTGGAAGAGCATGCCCCCCAGCGAGAGACCGGCCCCGGCCAGGAAGGCGGCAGCGGCCCTGGGCAGCCTCAGGCGCCAGAAGACCTCGGCGTCAGGGTGGTCGGGCACGAGGAGCGATGACGGCGAGATGACGGTCAGGCCGAAAAAGGGGCAGGCGGCCGCGATCAGGAGCGAGAGGGCGATCAAGAGGGATATGCGCGCGTTTGCGTTCATTGGGCCACCACCAGTCTGCCCTGGCCGGAAGGGTGGTCAAGGTACAGGAAGGGGTGCTGGAAGGCCCTCTCCAGGACGCCTGCCCCGAGGAGACCCTCGGAGGGCCCGAAATACTCCCGCTCCCCGCCGGCCAGGACCAGGGCCAGTCCCCCGGCCCTGAGGGGGTGGTTCAGGTCATGGGTGACCATGACCATCGTCAGGCCACTTTCCCCATTGAGCCTGTCCAGAAGGCGGGCCAGCTCAGCGGCGTGCCTGGGGTCCAGGGAGGCGGCCGGCTCGTCCAGGAGCATGACCTCGGCCCCCTGGGCCAGGGCGGCGGCCAGATAGGCCTTCTGGCGCTCGCCCCCGCTCAGGGTCTTGAGGCTCCGCCTGGCCAGCCCGTCGAGGCCGGCCAGCCCCAGGGCCTGGTCGACCGCCAGCTCGTCCTCCGGGCCCAGGCCTGAGACGGCCGAGACGCGGGGAAAGCGGCTCAGCCTGGCGAACTCCCTGACCGTGAAGGGCGGGATCCAGCCCCCCGCCTGGGGGACGTAGCTGATGACCCTGGCCAGCTGCCTCTGGCTGTAGACGCCTATGTCCTGGCCGGCCACCCTGAGGCTGCCCGTGGAGCGGCCCCCCCCGTGGAGGCGCATCAGGCACTTGAGGAGGGTCGACTTGCCGGCCCCGTTGGGCCCGACGATCGACAGGAACTCTCCCTTGGGGACCGAAAAGGAGACGTCCTTGAGGATATGGACGCCGTCCAGCCAAAAGGAGTAGCCGGAGGCCTCCACTATGGCGCCCGACCCGCTCACAGCCCGGCTCCCCCGCCCTGGCCGCCGGGGCCCTCCTCGGGAAAGAGGGACCGCGAAAGCTTGTCTATGGTCCTGTATATCCTGGGGCCTGGGACCGTGTCGGACTCGTCGCTGAAGAGGAAGACGCGCCCGTCGGCCACCGCCTTCACGTTCCCCAGGCCGCGCCAGTCGGCCAGGGCCAGATCCGACTGCTCGGTGCCCTGGATCAGGTCGACGATGACGTCGGGGTTGAGGGTCATGATGGCTTCCCTCGAGAGCTTGGGGAAGGACAGGGGGCCCTGGTAGACGTTGATGCCCCCGGCCAGATCCAGCATCTGGCTGAAGAAGCCGTCCTGGCCGACGGCCGTGATCTCGGCGATGTAGCCGAAACCCTGGTAGGAATGCATGACCGAGAAGAGGACCCTTGGCCTGGCCTGGCCCTGGGCCCGCCTCCCGGCCGCGGCGATGGAGCCCTCCAGTCTCCCGACGACCCCCTCGGCCAGCCGGAGGCTCCCGGTGGCCTCGCCCAGGGTGACGAGCGACGCCATGTACCCGGTGAGGTCGCGGGTATCCAGGGTCATGGTCGTCAGCCCCAGCCTGCCAAGCTCGTGCAGGTTGGCGGTCTTGTCGACCGGCAGGACGACCAGGTCGGGCCTCAGGCGCAGGACGGCCTCGTAGTTTATGTCCGTGAATCCGGCTACTTTGGGGAGATCCAGTACCTCTGGCGGGAAGCGGCAGTACCCGGTGACCCCGACCACGGTGCCGCCCTGGCCAAGGGCGAAGAGCGTTTCCGTGACGCTGGGGGCGAGAGAGACCACCCTCTTTGGGGCCACGGGGACGGGCCTGGGGGCGGTCAGGGCCGAGATGGCCGAATGGGCCATGACCGTGAGGGGCAAACCAACCAAAAATAAAACAAGAACGAGGATATTGACGAGGCGGGTGCTCATGCGCATCCCTATGGATCTGGACCTTCCGGGAACAAGTCTGGCCCTGGGGAACGGCCGAGGGCGGCCAAGGGGGATTCCGCCTTGGCCAGTGGAAAACCGTCCTGGACGGCTGAAAGAGCCAGGGCTCGGTGACAAAAGTACCATGAAAGGCGATTTCCCTGCAACAGGTTTGTCCTAGACGTCCAGCCAGGTGGCGGTCCCCGCCATCAAGACAAAACTGAATTTGCGAAGGGACTCGTACCAGAACTTACGGTCTCCTTATTGGCTTCGGGGCCAGGCCACAGTCTGTCGGGCCATTTGGGCGCAGGGCGGCCTTGGGGCACAGGCTGAGAGCAAGAAAAGAGAAAAGACTTGCCTGTTGACAAATGGCTGTAGTTTATTATTGACGGCCATGCATGAACCTTGTTTATTTCGCTGATTTAAATCCTTGACAACAGATACCAAAAGCTGGTCATTTTGAATTTTGCAGGGGTTTTTGCTTGGGCGGCAGAGTCCTAAAAGATACTCACCACGATCGGCATATGACGTTTTCTGACGCATGAGGCGATTATCCTAGGGCCGCCAGTGACGGGCCGGCCAGGACGCCTGTGCGGCCATAAGGCCCATGGCCGGTGGCCGGGTCCTCGGGTTCGCCGTCGCGTCGGCGGGAGAACGGAGGGCCTGCCGACGGCCCTGGCGCTAGGGGCATCCAGATTCGCCTTGCGGCCTGGGCGCCGGGCTGGGGAAGTAAGTGCTGCGGGGCTAGTGGCCTGACACAGGGTATCGACGTCTGCGCCAGGGGAGGAGCATGGACCCGATGACTAAGGATGGGTCCCAGGACAAAGACGCTCATGCCTCTGTCGGCCGAGTCTACCAGATATATTTGACATCAATGCATTTATAATATATTTTCCCTTTGAGTTTATGCCGCTAGAATTGCCAAGATATCTGGTTTTCCGGGCATAAAGGCCGTTTCGTCCGTAGCACCTGATATAGGCGATGTGGGACGAAGGAACAAAAAGACCGGCGGGATCGCCCCATCGCCTGGCGGATACTCAAGGAGAAGCGCAAGTGAACTTCGGTATTCCCGTGACGCCCAAGCAGCTCTCGGAACTGCTCCTCTACGTCTCCCTGGTGCGGCCAGTCTTCGTCTGGGGCCCGCCGGGCATAGGAAAGTCATCGCTGGTCGAGGGATTCGCCAAGGCCGCCGGGATGCCCTGCGTCTCCATGCTGGGCAGCCAGCTTGCCCCGGAGGATCTTATCGGCGTCCCGCAGATCGTCGATGGCGTATCGCGTTTCTGCCCGCCGGCGATGATTGCCAGAAAGGAGCCCTACTGTCTGTTCCTCGATGAGCTCAACGCCTGCACCCACGAGGTGCAGAAGGCCTTCTACAGCCTCATCAACGAAAAGAGGATCGGCGAGTACACTATGCCGGCTGGCTCCATCGTCATCGGGGCGGGCAACAGGGCCGTCGACAGCGCCATCGTAAGGACGATGTCCTCGGCCCTCATAAACAGGATGCTCCATGTCGAGCTGAGGGCCTCCCATAGGGACTGGCTCGAGTGGGCTGGCGGGAACGGTATCCATCCCCTGGTGTTTGAGTACATAAAAATCCGCCCCGACCATCTCTTTTCCCCGCCACCGAAGACCGAGGAACCATTCTCCACCCCCCGCTCCTGGCACATCCTCAGCGACGCCTTAAACGAGTACGGGAATGACCCCGGCGCTGAGATAACGGGCCTCCTGGCGCAGGGCTGCCTCACGCCCCGCCATGCCGTGCAGTTCAAGGCCTTCGCCAAGCAGGTCAGGAACCGCTACAGGCTGTCGGCGATCGTGGATGGTGACGAGGGGTGGCCGGACAAGCCCGAGGAAAGGGACGTGCTCTATTTCCTGGCCCAGTCCTTCAGGGCCCGGCTGGTCAAGGAGCTGCCCAGGAAAAACGACTGCCTTGGCCCGGGTTCCAGGGAACTGGCCCACAGGGCCAAGGCCCTCTTGAGGGATTTGGCCCAGATCAGCCTGGAAATCGCCCAGATGGCCGTCTCCGTGGCCGAGGACGGCGAGGGGTTGCCGGATTGGTTCGTCATTGAGATCGTCAGGGACCTGCCCAGGCTGGCCGCGAGGAGGACCTAGCCCGTGGCCCGGCGGCGTGGAAAAAAAGGCGGCGGGGTCCCCAACCGGGGCGATGAGAATTTCCGGGCCGGCGAAAAGATGGTCTGCTCCCATCCCCTGTTCTACCAGCTCGCCAGGCATGTCACGATCCTGCGGTCCAGCGGCCCCTACCCCGTTGACGGCTGGGCCGTGGTCTCGAACAGGGGTTACATATACTGCCACCCTGGACGCCGGGGAAGCCCAGAGGGATGGGCCTGGGTCATAGCCCATTGCCTGCTCCATCTGGGACTCGGCCACTTCCAGGCCAAGGGGGACAGAATCGCCTGGAACGCTGCCTGCGACTGCTGCGTCGCCGGGTTCCTCGATGACCTCAAGATAGTCCGTCCCCCTGACTGGCTGGGCGATATCCAGGGCATACCCAGCCAGTCTGAGGAAAAACTCTACGAAATTTTCATGGCATCCGGCCTTCCCTGGGAGATGCGGGCATTCGGCACCGCCGGGGGTGGACCCGACATGATCGATGAAGCCGGCGTCTCGGCCAGGCATGTCGCGGGTAAGGCCGGCTGGCCATCGATGCTGGCCGAAGGCATGTCCGCCGCCGTGAAGGGTGCCGTCATGGCGGCCGGCGGGGCCACCGCAAAGCCGGCATGTATGTCGGCATGGATGGAGGAGAGAAAGACCAGGGTGGCCGCCGCGCGGGACTGGATCATAGATTCCTTCCCGCTGCTGGGGGCCCTGGCCGCCAATTTCAGGATCGTCGAGGACCCGCTGGTCTGCTCCAGGATGGACATCTCCGTTGCGGCCATCGACGTCTCCATGGGCGAGATATACATGAACCCGGCCGCCGGTCTCACCCAGGAGGAGTGCAGGTTTGTCCTGGCCCACGAATTCCTGCATGCGGGTCTCGGGCATGCGGCCAGGGCCTGCTGGCGGGATCCGTTTTTATGGAACGTCGCCTGCGACTACGTGATAAACGGCTGGCTGGTTGAGATGGGGGTCGGGATTTACCCCAGCGCCGGCATCCTCCATGACGCTGGGCTCGGCGGCCTCTCGGCCGAGGCCGTCTACGACCGGATCGTGGGCGATATCCGGGCGGCCAGGAAACTGGCGACCCTGAGGGGATCGGGGCTTGGCGATATCCTCTACCCTGGCGTGGCTGGCCCGCGGGAGACGGGCGAGGGGCTCACCCTGGACGAGTTTTACCGTAGCTGCCTTGCCCAGGGCCTGGACTACCACCTGGAGGGGGCAAGGGGATATATCCCCGCAGGCCTCATTGAGGAGATAAGGTCAATCAGCCAGCCGCCGATTGCCTGGGACGTGGAACTGGCCAGGTGGTTCGACGCCCAGTTCGAGCCCTTGGAAAAGTACCGATCGTTCGCCAGGCTTTCCCGAAGGCAGATGGCCGCCCCCGACATTCCGAGACCGAGCTGGATGGTGAGGGAATACGCCGAGTATGGGCGCGTCTTCGGCGTCTTGCTGGACACGTCCGGATCAATGGAACGGGGCCTGTTGGCCAGGGCCCTGGGCGCAGTGGCCGCCTACAGCGCCTCCAGGGATGTCCCGGCCGTCAGGGTCATCTTCTGCGACGCCGCCGTCTACGACCAGGGATGGATGCGCCCTGAGGATATTGCCGGCACGGTCAGGGTCAGGGGGCGTGGAGGGACCGTTCTCCAGCCCGGAATAGAACATCTGGATTCGGCCGATGACTTTCCCAGGGATGCCCCTCTCCTGGTCATCACCGACGGGTACTGCGATGTCTTGAGCATCAAGGGCCGGGAACACGCCTTTCTCATCTCGGCCGGGGCGCGCTTGCCTTTCCCGCCGAGAGGCAAGGTGTTTCGGCTGGGATAGGCATTTTCTGCGACGCCGCCGTTTACGAACGGGGATGGATCCGCCCTGAGGACATTTTATTCTTCGTACTGGCCGCAGGGACTGTCTCAGATTGCTGGCATTGGCCCGCAGCTGCCAAAGATGGGTGGGTCTAGGAACAAGGACCGCAGCCGCAGAGCGGGTTCTGCCCGTCGCTGACGCCCGTCGAGCCTATGAAGGTGCCTGGGCCAAGATTCTCGGCGCAAGGCTCCCACGCGTCCCGTAGCCCGGCCAGGAACTCGAATCTGGCGAAGAAAAGGTCGTAAAGACGCGGCGAGACATAATGGGCCCGCTGCGCTGCGATGCCTTCCGGCGTCTCCGGTGGGGGGCTGACCTCCGTCCTCCCGCCAATGTGGGACAGCCAGGATATTGCCCAGACCCTGACTTTTCCGGGGCCCTCGTCGGCCGCAGTTATCCGCCAGCCATCCGCTGCCTCGATGATGGACAGCATTATGCCGGCTCTCCATGGGCGCTCGGCGAACTGGACGCCGGGGCCGCGCTCCGTGATCTGAGTCGCCGGATCCGAGCGCGCCAGGACCTGCTCGGCCAGGTCCAGGGCCTGTTCCACGGTCAGCCCGTCATAGAGCCTGTTCATGGGGGTCTTTGGGGGGCAGCCGGCCAGAAATAAAGCGGGAAAGACGAGGAGAAGCGACAAAAAGGCGATGTTTTTCATGACAAGACCTCAACGGCTTGCGGCTTGGGGTCATGTGGGCTCTACGGCCTCATTTGGGGTTGACACGTGAAGGAATGTTATGGCAAAACTTAATATATTAGATTAATAATTATATTTAAATATATAATATTAATAGAATGTGTAATAATTATATAAAATATTAGAACAAATAAGGCTTATTATATACCACCAATAGAAATAATATATTCAATAAGTTCGTTTATAAAGTCATGCTCCCATTTTTCATATGGTGAACATTTAATTTGTTTGAACCAATATAATGGAGTTTTACCATCTTTATCCAATGCGTTTATACTAGCACCATAAGAAACTAATGCTTTAGCAGATTTAAGTATAGCATTATCTGGATAAATACCTATTTGATTCCGTCCTACTAAATGAAGAGCTGTTCTTTTGTCGGAATCTAACGAATTGACATCTGCCCCGTTTGCTGTTAGGTATTTTATCATTTTATGGTCAGAATGTTCTGCGGCAAAATGTAATAGGGTTTTATTATGGTTACCTCTGGAGTCAATATCAAAATTTAATTCTTTGAAAATAAAATTTAGAATTTCTGTTTGATCTATTTTAATTTCTGAAAAATACATATCATGAAAAAAATAATTATGATTTATATCTTTAATAAATTGATTAGATCCATATTTTATTAACTCTTTTGCAATTAAAAGATTATATTTTAATTGCCCCCAATATATGTTTTCATTGTGGAAAACATAAAAAATAGCTGTTTGACCATTTTTTAAAGAAAAATTTATGTCTATTTTGCCTGATTCAAGTACTTTGACAATTATTTGTATCAATATATCCTGTATTAGATCAATATTATAAGATGTTCTTATGTCTATTAGGCGCATGAGTAATGTGCCATATTCTGGGTGTATATAATCAATTTTTGCACCATGATCTAAAAGGAAAACGAAAGCTTTATCTATATCAATTCTGTCTGGGAAGACACGATTGTGAAATAGTGCAAAAAGTGGTGTTTCATTTTCTAAGTATTTATTCTCACCTCTGCCTACATAATTAATATCACCACCATTTTTAAGGCATACATTAATGTCACTTTTAAAATTATCAAAGTCATAATTAGCATAGCTAGAAAAATGAGCTGATATTTCTAAGGCACAATTTTTGCCTGATAGTGCTGGCAGATTTTTGATGTCTTGTGAAAAGACATGTTGTGTAATTATTAAATTTATTAATGTTAATAATGAGAAAATTATTTTTATCATAAATATATGTCAGATTGCAGAATAATAGCAGGTCATAATACAAATATTAATAACTATATTTTTTATTTTATAAAAATAATTATAGTTATTATATAATATATTTTAATTATTATATATTAAAAAATACTATTATATATAAGATTGCTAATATTTTAACCGAAGTCGTCAGGGGACACTGTCTTGAATACGGCCCCAACCTGTTTCCGTTGGCCTGGCCGGCAATCTTGACGTCATGCCGGCACCTGGCGGCCGCCTAGGCCGCCAGGTGCTGGCTCATGACCTCGACGATCCTGTCGGTCTTTATGGGCTTGGCGATGTGGGCGTTCATGCCTGCCTGGATGGCCTTGTCAATGTCGTCCTTGAAGGCGTTGGCCGTCAGGGCGATGATGGGGACGAGGCGGGCATCGGAGCGGTCAAGCCGCCTGATGGCGGTGGAGGCCTGGTAGCCGTCCATGATGGGCATCTGGACGTCCATGAGGATGATGTCGTAGGTGTTGGGGGGCGAATCCTCGAACATCCTGAGGGCCGCCGAGCCGTCCACGGCCTCGTCGACCTTTATGCCGGTGACCTTGAGCATGGCCCTGGCAATCTTGCGGTTGAGCTCGACGTCGTCGACCAGGAGGACCCTCTTTCCGAGGAAGCGGTCCTTGGGATCCTTGGTGACCTGGAGAATGGGGGTCTGCTGGTCGGTCTCCTTGAGCCAGATGCTGAAGCTGAAGCGGCTGCCCTTGCCGACCTCGCTCTCGACCCGTATGTCGCCGCCGAACAGGTTGACTATGTGGCGGCTGATGGTCAGGCCCAGGCCAGTGCCGCCGTACTGGCGGGTGATTTTGCCGCTGCCCTGCTCGAAGGGCTTGAAGATGGCTTTGAGGTTCTCCTCCGAGATGCCGATGCCGGTGTCCTGGACGACGAACTCCATCAGGGAGTCGCCGTCCCGGCGGTCGAGGCGGTTTATGCGGAACTCTATGGTCCCCAGCTCGGGGGTGAACTTGACGGAGTTCCCCAGGAGGTTGATGAGGACCTGGCGCAGGTGCAGAGGGTCTGTGATGAAGGTTGACGGCGAGTAATTGTATATGTCGGTAACGAAATTTATGTTCTTTTCCTTGCAGCGGGTCTTCATGATGCTGGTGACGGTGTTGGCCAGGACCTTGAGCTCGGTAGGCTCGCTCGAGAGCTCAATCTTGCCGGCCTCTATCTTGGACAGATCCAGGATGTCGTTCAGGAGGCCCAGCAGGTGGAGGGAGGAGCTCTCGATCTGCTTCATGTTGTCCTTTAGCTCCGAGAACTCCTGGCCCTGGGCCTTGATGTTCTCCAGGTTTTCCCTGACGATGGACGATAGGCCGATGATGGCGTTCATGGGGGTCCGTATCTCGTGGCTCATGTGGGCCAGGAACTCGCCCTTGTGCTCGTTGGCCTTCTTGGCCTCGTTCATGGCCTCCTCCAGGTCGAGCTGCTTCTGGACCATGTCGGTCACGTCCCTGGTCTCGATGATGTAGCCGGCCCTGTTGCCGTTTTTGTCGTAATAGTAGTTGGCCAGGCCCGAGATGTAGCGCCCGGTCTTGGACTCCAGCATTGTCTCCGGGTCCCGGCCCTCGGCCAGGCACCAGATGGGGTCGAAGGGCGTGTCCGGGGGGAAGATGGAGACGTCCCGGTACGGGAGGCCCACCGCATCGTCGCTGGACAGGTTGTAGCGCTTGAGCGCATAGGAGTTCATGTAGACTATCTTGGCGTCCATGTTGGTGATGCTTATGGGGTTCTTTATGCTGTCCTCTATGCTGTTGGCCATGTCGTCGAAGGATTCGGCCAGGGTCCCGAACTCGTCCTTGAACCTCTGCCCGAAGCGGAACTGGCGCTCGCCGGAGCGGAAGCGGGAGATGCCGTCGATGAGCGAGGTGATGCTCCTGGTGATGAAGGAGGCCATCCAGATGGCGATGAAGACCACCAGGATGATGAGGACGGCCGTGGTCACGGCCAGCTGGACGAAGGTTCCCCTGAGGTTTTCCGAGACGGTCCTGGTCAGGGTCTCCTCGGTCTCCCTGGCCGGCTTGGTGAAGTATTCCAGCTCCGAGCCTATGGCCACGAAGCCGAAGCCCCGCCTGGAAAAGCCGTTGGCCTCAGATGGGGCGTACTGCCCTGAGTAGTAGGGGATGGCCGCGGCGGTGTTGAGCTTGTAGAGGCCGCTCCAGAGGATGAAGAAGGAACCAGAGCCGCCCCCGGCGGTCAGGTCCATCCAGCCCACGCACTGGGGGGCGTTGTTGAGGTAGCGGCCGTCGAGGCCTATGAGGCCGGCCTTGGTCAGAGCGGCGGCTGGCTTCTTTTTCCGGGACTGCTCGAAGAACTCAGGGTAGTCCTTGACGTAGTCGGTCCACTTGACGACCCCGCTTTCCTTCCAGCCGTCGTAGATCGTGCTTTCCAGCCAGGGAATCTGGGGCTCCCCTGTGGCCGGGTCGAAGCCGACGATGGAGTGGTGCCTGGGGTGGCAGACGCTGCGGCACTTGTAGTCCCAGATGAAGGCGTAGTTGCCCTCGTAGGCGCTCGGGAGAAGGGTGGAGCGCTCGTTCATGGGGGTCACGTGGTCCACGAACTCCATTATGTGGTCGTGGTTCAGGGCCATGGTTATGTAGCCGATCTTCTCCCCGTCCGGGCCGGCCACGGGCGTGGCGAACCGGACGATGCCCTCGAACCTCACGCCGTTGGGGTTTTCCCTGCCGGCGTAGGCCTGCTCCTCTGGCGAGTACCGGATGGGGTAGCCCCGCTCCTCGGCCGCCTTGGCCACGTTGGCCGGGTTGTACATGCCGATGTAGTTGGAGCCCACGTAGGCGCCGACGACGTCCGAGACGTAGATTTCGCCAGGGGCCATGTTCCTGAGTGTCCCGAAGTAGTCCTCGGCCTTGACGTAGGTGTTTTCCTTCCGGGAGACGTCCATGAGGGCCGGGCTCATGGGGAAGCGGCGCTTGGTCGTCCCGGACGAGAGCACCTTTATCGTCTCCCGGCCCTCGAGGTCGACGAAAGTTATCTCGTCGTAGATGGGGACCAGGTTGTACTCGAAGAAGTCAGGCGGCCTGGGGTTGAAGCCGTCCATGTCGTCGTTCTCCGTGTTGGAGGAGGCCCCGGCCGATCCCAGCCGTTGGAGCTCCTCCTGGGGGATCCAGAATTCCTCCTGCTCGTCCAGGACCCATCTGCCGGTCCTGACCATGCGGGCGGTCTTGTTCTCGACGAAGGACTTGAGCGATTTTTCGGAGATCTCGGAATTGGCCAGGAACCTCAGGTCGTAGTCGCGGTTGTACAGGAACGAGGCCACCTGCCCGGCCACGATGGTGGAGAGCCTCTCTATGTTCTCGACCGCGTTGGCGTGGAGGGCCTGGGAGGAGTCGCGCACCGAGATGTCCTTGAGGGTGTCCCCCTGTATGGTCACCTGGCGCCAGGCGATTACGGCCAGAAGGACAAGCGGCAGGACCTTGACCAGCATGAAGATGATGATCAGCTTGCCCCTCAGTCCCAGGCCCAGCCGGGTTATCGTCTTGTCAGCTTTCAGTCCTACCCAAGATGTTATCTGTGAGATCATTTATTTAGTCCTTAAATAGATCGGTTGCTTATTCTATTTAATTATATGTTTTAAGTTGTTAATATTTTTTAATTACAATTAAAATCAATGGATACTATAAGATCCCCAAAATTGTTTTGGTCCAGGCGAACTCCCGTTAGGGGGAAAAGGGCTAAAAATTCCTGACCCGGCCGGAACATAAGCAAGGACCAGGCCAAGTTTGGGACGGGCCCAGCTGGGGCCGGCGGTTCTGGTACGGCGGGCATGGGAGGCCGGAAGGAAAGGGCTCCTCCAGGGGCGCGGGCAAAGACCGGGGGCGGCCCTGGGCGTCGAGCTTTGGTCGGACTCACGTAATAAGGCGAAAAGCTTGACCAAAATCAAAGTCCGAAAACCAAAAGGTCCAACGGTGGATAAATTATAGCTTATTTCTGGATTTTTTAAAGAGTCTATTGGGGGCGGCGGCATGGGGCCAGGATCGCCGGCCAGCCGTCCCGGCCCCTGGGCCGTCTGCCAGCCAGGCCTCCTTTTCTGGGTGCCTCTGGTCTTTTTTCGGCGTCTGGTGGGCGTTCTCATGGTTTTCCGACAAATATGTCGGTTTTATTGGCCCTGGAGGCCCGGAAAACCACGGTTTGGGGCCCAATATGAGGGGGCATACCCGGTTCTTGGAAAATATATCTAGTCTTTTCGCTGCGTTATGTCTGGCCTGGTGTCCAGGGGCCATTTGGCCCGCTTGATGCAATATAGCCTTCCCGTGATATGGTTCCCGCCCGCCGTCCTCGCCGGCCCCACAGGGGCGTCTCCCTTACGCCTGGGGCCGGAATTCAAGAAAGTCCTGCCAAGCCTCTTCCCAAAGACGCGGCCGGCCGGCCCGGCCTAGAACCCTGTCCGGCCGGCCCGCCCCCCCCAACGGGGCGCGCCGTTGACGGTTACCAGGCGCCCGCCAGGGACAAGGGGCCCACATGGCCTCGATGGCGGTCCACGTCCAGGCTACGATTGGCCAGGGCCGGACGCCAAATGACACGGCAACCAATGCCCAGACAGGAGGAAATCATGCGTTGGGCCAAGCTTATCGCTTTTTTGTCCGTCGCCTGTCTCGTCTGGTCGGCCCATCCGGGCCAGGCCGCGGACGAGACCATCAAGGTCGGCATCCTTCATTCCCTCTCGGGGACCATGGCCATAAGCGAGACCACCCTGAAGGACGCCCTGCTCATGCTCATAGAGGGGCAGAACCAGAAGGGGGGGCTTTTGGGGAAAAAGCTCGAGGCTGTGGTGGTCGACCCGGCCTCCGACTGGCCGATGTTCGCCGAGAAGGCCCTCCAGCTGTTGACCCAGGACAAGGTGGCCGTGGTCTTCGGCTGCTGGACCTCGGTCTCCAGGAAGTCGGTCCTGCCGGTCTTCGAGGAGCATAACGGCCTTCTGTTCTACCCGGTCCAGTATGAGGGCCAGGAGTCCAGCCGGAACGTCGTCTACACCGGCGCGGCCCCCAACCAGCAGGCCATCCCGGCCATAGATTATCTGCTGGGCGAGCTGGGGGTGGCCAGGTTCTACCTGGCCGGGACCGACTACGTGTTCCCCAGGACGGCCAACAAGATAATCGAGGCCTATCTCCTCTCCAAGGGCGTGGCCCAGGAGGACATCGCGGTCAACTACACGCCCTTCGGGCACGGCGACTGGCAGTCCATTGTCGCCGAGATAAAGCGTTTCGGCGGCGCTGGCAGGAAGACGGCCGTCATCTCGACCATAAACGGGGACGCGAACGTGCCCTTCTACAAGGAGCTGGCCAGCCAGAGCGTCGCCGCCGGGAGCATCCCGGTCATGGCCTTCTCGGTCGGGGAGGAGGAGCTGAGCGGCATCGACGCCGGCCCCCTGGTGGGCCACCTGGCGGCCTGGAACTACTTCCAGAGCGTCGAGGGCCCGGCCAACGAGGCCTTCGTCAGAAGATGGAGGGAATACGTCGGGGATGAGGCCAGGGTGACCAACGATCCCATGGAGGCCAGCCTCATTGGCTTCAATCTCTGGGTCAAGGCCGTGGAGAAGGCCGGGACGGTCGACGTGGACCAGGTCCTTGGGGCCCTGGTGGGCCTGGAGGTCCCCAACCTTACCGGCGGGGTGGCCAGGGTCCTCCCAAACCACCATCTGACCAAGCCGGTCCTGATCGGCGAGATCCAGTCCGACGGCCAGTTCCAGGTGGTCTGGCAGACCGAGGCCGAGGTAGAGGGCGACGCCTGGTCGGACTTCCTCCCTGAGTCGGCCGATCTGGACGCCGACTGGACGGGGCCAGTCAACTGCGGGAACTACAACCGCGAGACCAGGACCTGCGGCGGCGGGACGGAGTAGGGCCGACGGGAAAGGCCAGTCCAGGGGGGCCGGGCTGCCCCCCTGGACTGGCCGGGATGGCGGGTTTCTCCCCGGGGGTTATTCCCAGATGGCGAAATGGAGGCTGGTCCCGTAGTCGGTGGCGTCGCAGTCTCCAGGCCCCTCGTAGGCCGTCTTGTTGCGGGCAGTCACGATCCAGTCCCCTGCGGCCAGGGGCACGAAGCTGACCTTGCCCTCCTGGTCGGCGGAGTCGACGAAGGCCTGGGCGGTCTTGGAGGCCAGGGCGGGAAAACCGCCGTAGCGGGCGCGGACCTCGGCGCCGGGCAGGGGCTGGCCCTGGAAGAGGACCTGCAGGACCAGCCTCTGGCCAGGCCTGACCGTCCCGGGGTGGGCCAGGGGCACGATCTCCAATGGCAGGCCCTGGGGCCTTGAGGCCAGGGCGGAGGCGGAGTCGCCGCCGACCTGGACGATGCCCTTGGCCCCCTCGATGTAGTAGCCGCACTCGACGGCCCCTGGCGTCTCGTCCTTGCGCCTCATGGACCATTCGCCGGAGGGCGTCCTGGACCAGTAGATGGGCTTGACGTCGCTGATGACCAGGTAGGTGGACCGGGCCAGGCTTTCCTTGGACCTGAAGACGTGGTTGGGGCTGCCTTGGGAGAGCTCTATGCGCCCGTCGGGGCCCACGGCCCAGACCTGGAAGAAGGGGAGCTCGTCGGCAGGGATGTCCTCCAGGGCGGGAAAGTCGTGGCCATAGCCTATGGTCGCCGAAAGCGGGGCCCCCTCGGCGGGGTTGTCTGCGGTGGCCCACATGTCGTGGGCCCCGGCCGGGCCGGCCGGGAGAAGGAGGGCGGCCAGGGCCGCGAAAAGAAGGCTCGTTCTCGTCATCGGATCCTCCGAAGATAGGGTTGGCCGAAGGGTTTGCCCTCTGGCTGGTCTCGGGCCCGCTGGGCCCATGGGGTTCTCTGGGCCTCAAGCCGGCCCGGTCTTCCCCGGCCCCCCTCGGAGGGCCAGGGCGACGAGGGCCAGGTTGAGGATGGCGGAAAGGCCCAGGGCTATCCTCTCCCAGCCCGCCCCGGCCTGGCCGCCGGGGGCAAGCCCCTTCGCCTCCAGGGAGGAGGCGGGCGAGCCGGGGAGGAGGACCTCGATTTGGCCCGAGGCCAGGTGGCCCTGGCCGTCGCTGGCGCCGAAGGACCAGGTCCCGGGGGCGTCGGGGATGAAGGCAAAGCCCCCGTTCCTGTCGGTCACGCCGCTCTGGAAGGGAACCTGGGCGTCGAGGGGGGAAAACAGCTCGACCCTGCTGTAGGCCATGGGGGTCTGGTCGGAATAGAGGAAGCCGAGGGCGACGGTCCCGTCAGGGGCGCGCTCGCGCCAGACGACCCCGTGGGCCAGGGCCTCCGGGGTGGCCTGGAGAAGGGCCAGGACGAGAAGGGCGATGATTGTTCGGGCCATTGGGATCCCCCTTTGTACGTCCGCCCGGGAGAGGGCGGCAAAAAAAGGCCGGTCCCCCCCATGTCGCCAAAGGAGTGACCGGCCTTCGTGGCCTTGCCGAAAGGGCATGTTCCGATCCCGGGTGCGCCAGTGGGGCCAGGCCGGGGAAAAAACGCGGTCTTCGTGACCGGCCACAAGTTTCCTAAATATCAGCTTCCTTGTCAACCATTTTTTTGCGGGATGGCGGGAAGGCCGCGGACAATGGGGTGGGGGCGCCCCGCCGCAGGACCGGGGAGGACGGGCCCATGTTGAGTTCTTTCGTCGCAGGATGCTGGGCTGGGCGGCCGCTGGTCTGGGCCATGTTTTTCCTCCTGGCCCTGGCCGGGCCGGCCGGGGCCGCCGGGGGAGGGCTTTCCGAGGAGGCCCTGGCTGGCCTGCGCGGGCCCAGGGTCAACGACCGGGATTCGGCCATCGGGCTCCTGGCCGCTGACCCCTCCGGGGAGGCCGCGATGGTCCTGGAGGCCCTCGCCGAGGGCCGCCTTCTGCTGGACAGGGCCACCGGGACGCTGTACGTGGACGGGGGCCCGGAGGGACCGGCACCCCTGGGGGACAGTGGGGCGGCGGTGCCGCCGGACTGGGCGGGCCTCAGGAAAGTCGGCATAAACAACAGGCAGCGGGAGGCCCTGGCCGCCATCCTGGGCGGCCGCGCCCTCCTGAGCCCCGACCCGGCCGCGAGGAGAAGGGCCGCCGCCGCCCTGGTCTCCTCCAGGACCGTGGATCTGGGCCTGGTGGGGAATCTCGCGGCCAGGGAGACCGACCCCGGTACCAGGCGCCTGTACGGGAAGATCCTGGCCCTTGGCGTCCTTCGGGACCAGGCGGCCGGAAAGGGCGAGGTCCTGGGTGCGCTGCGGCTTCTGGCCTCGGACCTCACCCCCGAGGCCCGGGAGGCCATGCGGGCCTGGATGGCCAGCGGGGATCCTGACCTGGCTGCCGCCGCGAGGGAGGCCATCTCCAGGCAGGACGCCGATCTGGAGCGGATAGCCTTCTTCGAGACGGTCTTCTTCGGCCTCTCCCTGGGCTCGGTGCTGGCCCTCATAGGCATCGGCCTGGCCATCACCTTCGGGGTCATGGGGGTCATCAACATGGCCCACGGGGAGATGGTCATGCTGGGGGCATACGCCGTCTGGGGCCTCCAGACCATGATGCCCGGAAGGCCCGGCCTGGCCCTGGTCCTGGCCATCCCCGTAGCCTTCGCGGCCACGGGGATGGCCGGGGCGGCCCTGGAGATGGCCGTCATCCGGCATCTCTACAGCCGGCCGCTGGAGACTCTCCTGGCCACCTACGGGGTCAGCCTGATACTGCAGCAGGCCGTCAAGCTCATCGTATCCCCCAACAACAGGAGCGTGGAGACCCCGGACTTCATGGCCGGCCTCCTGCGCCTCTCGGACCACCTGGCCATCGCCCACGGACGGCTCTACGTGGTCGGCTTCTGTCTGGCCGTCTTTGTCCTGATTGGCCTGGTCATGAGGCGTTCCAGGCTGGGCCTGGAGGTGAGGGCCGTGACCCAGAACAGGGCCATGGCCCAGGCCCTGGGCGTCGACGCTAGGCGCGTCGACACGCTGACCTTCGCCCTGGGCTCGGGCGTGGCCGGCCTGGCCGGGGTGGCCCTGAGCCAGCTGGCCAACGTCGGCCCAAACCTGGGCCAGGGCTACATAGTGGATTCCTTCATGGTCGTCGTCTTCGGCGGGGTCGGGAACCTCTGGGGCACCTTCCTGGGCGGACTGATCATTGGCCTGGCCAACAAGTTCCTGGAGCCAGCCGGCGGGGCCATCCTGGCCAAGATCCTCATCATGGCCGGAATCATCCTCTTCATCCAGCGTCATCCCAGCGGCCTGTTCCCCCAGAAGGGACGGGCGGCGGCCCTGTGAGGAAAGCCATGGAAGACAAGGGGCCGGGCGTCCCGGCCAAGGGCGCGCCTGGGCGGATCCTGGACCGGCCGGCCAGGATCTTCTGCCTCGCGCTGGCCGGTGCGGTTGGGCTACTGTCCTGGGGCCTTCTGGCCGGGCCGGGGGCGTTCCTGCACGCCGAGCCCTACACCGTCATCATTTTCGGGAAATATCTCTGCTACGCCACTTTGGCCCTGTCAATCGATCTCGTGTGGGGCTATCTGGGCATCCTGAGCCTGGGCCACGGGGCCTTCTTCGCCCTGGGCGGCTACGCCTTCGGCATGTACCTGATGCGGCAGATTGGGGCCAGGGGCGTCTACGGGGACTCGGGGCTCCCTGATTTCATGGTCTTCCTGGGCTGGGACGGGCTGCCGTGGTACTGGCTGGGCAGCGGCAGCTTCGTGTTCTCCTGCCTCCTGGCCGTGCTGGCCCCCGGGCTGCTGGCTCTGGTCTTCGGCTGGACCGCCTTCCGGTCCAGGGTCTCGGGCGTTTATTTCTCGATCATCAGCCAGGCCCTGGCCTACGCCCTCATGCTGGCCTTCTTCCTGAACGGCCTGGGCTTCGGCGGGAACAACGGCTTCACGGACTTCAAGGCCATCCTGGGCCGCGACGTCCGCTCGGCCGGCATGTCCTGTGCCCTCATGGCCCTCTCCGGGCTTCTTCTGATGGCCTCCTACCTCGTGTGCCGCTATCTGGCCGTCTCGAGGCTGGGACTGGCCATGGTCGCCATCCGCGACGACGAGGCCAGGGTCCGCTTCGCCGGCTACCGGGTGGAGAGGGTCAAGCTCTTCGTCTTCACCGTCTCGGCCATGATGGCCGGCCTGGCCGGGGCCCTGTACGTGCCCCAGGCGGGCATCATAAACCCTGGCCTCTTCGCCCCGGTGTTCTCGGTGGAGATGGTCGTCTGCGTGGCCCTGGGCGGGCGGGGGACGCTTTACGGGGCCGTGGCCGGGGCCATCCTGGTGAACCTGGCCAAGTCGGCCCTGACCGGCTCGTTCCCGCTGGCCTGGCCCTTCGTCCTGGGCGGCCTCTTCGTGGCCGTGGCCGTCTTTCTGCCCCGCGGCCTGGCCGGCCTCCTGGCCCGGCCCGGCGGGAGGGAGCCATGACGCCCAACCCGGGGCTGCCGGCCGATTTTGGGGATCGGTTGAGGCGAAGGCCGGGACCGGCCGCCCTGGGCCCGGGACTCTCCTGGGAGACCAGGAGCGAGCGCCGCCGGAGGCACGTCCTCTTCCTCGAGGACATAACCCTCAGCTTCGACGGCTTCAAGGCCCTCGACGGCCTTTCCCTCTACCTGGGCGAGGGCGAGCTCAGGTGCGTCATCGGACCCAACGGGGCCGGGAAGACGACCATGATGGACGTCATTTCCGGGCACGCCCGGCCAGACGGCGGGGAGGCCTGGTTCGGCGACGGCCTGAACCTTCTGGAGAGCGACGAGGTGGAGATCGCCCAGAGCGGCATCTGCCGGAAGTTCCAGAGGCCCTCGGTCTTCGGATCCATAACGGCCTGGGAGAACCTCGAGCTGGCCCTGAAGGGCCCCAAGACCGTCCTGGGGACGCTCGGGGCCAGGCTCTCCTCCGAGGACGGGGACCTGCTGGCCCATATCCTGGACCTGGTCCGCCTGGGCGGACGGGCCGGGGACCTGGCCGGGATCCTCTCCCACGGCCAGAAGCAGTGGTTGGAGATCGGCATGCTCCTGGCCCAGAAGCCCAGGATCCTCCTCCTAGACGAGCCCGTGGCCGGCATGGCCCCGGCCGAGATAGACAGGACCTCCGAGCTTCTTTCGGGCCTGGCCGGCACCTGCTCAATAATCCTGGTCGAGCACGACATGGAATTCGTCCGCTCGGTGGCCCGGACCGTCACGGTCCTCCACCAGGGGAGCGTCCTGGCCGAGGGGGACATGGACTTCGTCTCCTCCCGGCCGGCGGTCGTGGAGGCCTACCTGGGCGGCCTCGGCTAGGCCCGGTGGAAGGGGTTTGGGGATGATCGCCATAGAGGGCCTCTGCCAGTTCTACGGACAAAGCAACATCCTCCGGGGCGTCGACCTGGAGGTCCCCAGGGGCCGGTGCACCTGCCTGATGGGCCGCAACGGGGTCGGCAAGACCACGCTCCTCAAGTGCCTGATGGGCCTCGTCCCGGCCAGGCGGGGCCGGATCCTCCTTGGGGGGGAGGACCTGTCAGGCCGCGGCCCGCACTGGCGGGCCAGGCATGGCCTGGGTTACGTGCCCCAGGGCCGCCAGATCTTCCCCCTCCTCACGGTCGAGGAGAACCTGCGCCTGCCCCTGGCAGCGAGGCGCGACGGGGCCGGCTCGGTCCCTGGGGCCGTGTTCGACCTCTTCCCCGTCCTCCGGGAGATGCGCTCCCGCCGCGGGGGCGATCTCTCCGGGGGCCAGCAGCAGCAGCTGGCCATCGCCAGGGCCCTGGCGACGGGGCCGGACGTCCTCGTCCTCGACGAGCCTACCGAGGGCATCCAGCCCAACATCGTCTCCGAGATTGTCGGGATCGTCCGGAGGCTCACCGGCGAGATGGGCCTGACGGTCCTCCAGGTGGAGCAGAAGGTTCCCGTGGCCAGGAAGGTGGCCGACCTCTACGCCATCATGGAGCGGGGCCGGGTGGTGGCCAGCGGAGGCATGGGGGACCTGGACGACAGGACGATCGGTGATTTTCTGGCCGTCTAGGCACCGGCCGGGGGGGGGAGGGCTGGCCATGGGGGCTTTCGGCCAGGACCAAGGGGGCTGGGCGGCCTCCATCTCGGCCACTGTCGGCCTGAGGGCCGGACGCAGCCGGCTCGTGGGGCTCGGCTTCCAGGGGCCCCTCCGGATCCTGAGGCCCTTCTGGCCCGAGGGGGCCGTCCCTGGGGGTCCCGTCCCCTGCCACCTCTGCCTTCTGCACCCTCCTGGCGGCCTGGTGGCCGGGGACTCCCTGGGGCAGCGCCTGGAGGTGGCCAAGGGGGCCCACTGTCTCACGACCGGCCCGTCCGCGACCAAGGTCTACAGGCACCGGGAGGGGGCCCGGGACTCGTCCATCCGGAGCCGGGCGCTGGTCGGAGACGGCGCGGTCCTGGAATGGCTGCCCCAGGGGACCATCGTCTTCGACGGGGCCAGGGCCTCCATGTCCCTCCAGGCCAGGCTGGCCCCCCGGGCCAGGGCCCTGGGCTGCGACCTTACCGTCCTGGGCCGGCCGGAGTCTGGGGAGACCTTCGGGAGCGGGCGCCTCCGGCAGCTGACCTGGATATGGCGCCGGGACGCGCCGGTCTTCCGGGAGCTTTTGTCCCTCCGCGGGGGTGACGTTCTCCTCGGGAGTCCCCTGGGGCTGGGGGGCTTCCCCGTGGTGGCCCTCTTCTGGGCCCTGGGGGCCGAGGGCGACCCCGCTGACCTGGGTGCCCTCGGGGAGGCCTGCCGGGTCCTCAACCTTCGGGACGACTTCGGCCCGGCCGCCTGGAAGGCCGGCGGGGCGCCCCGCTCGGCCAGCCTGGCCGGCCCGGTCCTCCTGGCCAGGGCCCTGGCCAGGTCCCTCGAGGAGGCCGAGGAATTCAGGATGGCGGTCTGGGGCGTCGTCAGGCCCCTTCTCCTGGGCCGGTCGGCCCAGGAGCCCCACGTATGGACAACTTGAGCCGTCCGGCTCTGCCCTCAGCGCGGCCCGAGGCCGGGGAGGAGACGATCATGGAACTGACGCCCAGGGAGGTCGACAAGCTTCTGCTCTTCTGCGCTGGACTGTTGGCCGAGAGACGCAGGCAAAGGGGCCTCAGGCTCAACTACCCGGAGGCGGTGGCCTTCCTGAGCCTGGCCGTCCTGGACGGGGCCAGGGAGGGGAAGACCGTCGCCGAGCTCATGGGCGGATGCCGGGGGCTCCTTGGCCGCGACGACGTCATGGAGGGGGTGCCCGAGATGATCCCCGAGGTCCAGGTCGAGGCCACCTTCCCCGACGGCACCAAGCTCGTGACCATCCACGAGCCCATAGCCTGATCCCGCCCCGCCGCGCGGCGGGCCGACAAGGAGGCGAGAAAATGATTCCGGGCGAATACCTCGTGGCCGATGGCTTCCTGGAGCTGAACGCGGGCAGGCCCACTGTCCGGCTCAGGGTCTCCAACACCGGCGACCGGCCCATCCAGGTGGGCTCGCACTTCCACTTCGCCGAGGCCAACCCGGCCCTTTCCTTTGACCGGGAAAAGGCCCGGGGCTTCAGGCTGGACATCGCCCCAGGCACCAGCGTCCGCTTCGAGCCGGGCCAGCGGCGGACGGTCGGCCTCACGGCCCTGGCCGGCCTCCGGGTGGCCATGGGCTTTGGGGGCGCCATCATGGGCCCCCTCGACCCCGGCCCCGATGGCCCCGCCCAGAGCGGGCGCGGTGGGAGGTAGCCGAGATGCTGCTGATGGAGCGCGGGCGCTACGCTGGGATGTATGGCCCGACCACGGGGGACCGGGTAAGGCTGGCCGACACCTCCCTCTGGCTTGAGGTGGAGGACGATCTGACCGTCCATGGCGACGAGGTCACCTTCGGCGGGGGCAAGGTCATCCGCGACGGCATGGGCCAGTCCCAGCGGCCCAGATCGGATCCCCGGGTGGCCGATACCGTCATCACCAACGCCGTGGTCATGGATGTCGGCGGCATCGTCAAGGCCGACGTGGGGATCAGGGATGGCCGGGTCATGGGCCTGGGGAAGGCCGGGAATCCAGACGTCCAGGACGGGGTGGACCTCGTGATCGGCCCGGCCACGGAGATAATAGCCGGCGAGGGGCTCATCCTGACGGCCGGGGGCATTGACTGCCACGTGCACTTCGTCTCCCCCCAGCAGGTCCTGGAGGCCCTTTCCAGCGGCGTCACGACCATGGTCGGGGGCGGGACAGGGCCGGCCACGGGGACCAAGGCCACCACCTGCACACCTGGGGCCTGGCATCTCGAGAGGATGCTTCTGGCCACCAACGATCTGCCCATGAACTTCGGCTTTCTGGGGAAGGGCAACTCCAGTACCCCTGATGGGCTGGCCGAGCAGCTCCTTTCCGGGGCCGTGGGCCTGAAGCTCCACGAGGACTGGGGGTCGACCCCGGCGGCCATCGACTGCTGCCTCTCGGTGGCCGCTCGCTTCGGGGCCCAGGTGGCCATCCACACCGACACCTTGAACGAGGCCGGCTTCGTCGAGGAGACCATCGCCGCCATCGGCGGCCGGACCATCCACGCCTTCCACGCCGAGGGGGCCGGCGGGGGGCACGCCCCGGACATCATAAGGCTGTGCGGCCTCAGTAACGTGCTCCCGTCCTCGACCAACCCCACCAGGCCCTACACCGTGAACACCGTGGACGAGCACCTGGACATGCTCATGGTCTGCCACCACCTCAACCCCTCCATCGCCGAGGACCTGGCCTTCGCCGACTCCCGGATCCGCCGGGAGACCATCGCCGCCGAGGACATACTCCACGACCTGGGGGCCATCTCCATGATCTCCAGCGACTCCCAGGCCATGGGCCGCGTGGGGGAGGTCATCGTCCGGACCTGGCAGACCGCGCACAAGATGCGCCTCCAGAGGGGGCCCCTCCCCGGCGACGGCCCGGGCGACAACCTGAGGATAAGGCGCTATCTGGCCAAATACACCGTCAACCCGGCCCTGGCCCACGGCCTCGACGCCGAGGTGGGCTCGGTCTCCCCCGGCCGGCTGGCCGACCTGGTCCTCTGGAGGCCGGCCCTCTTCGGGGTCAAGCCCTACCTGGTCTTGAAGGCCGGGGCCATCGCGGTTGCCCCCATGGGGGACCCCAACGCCTCCATCCCCACGCCCCAGCCGGTCAGGTACAGGCCCATGTTCGGGGCCCTGGGAGCGGCCGCCCCTGGCCTGGGCCTCTCCTTCGTGACCGGGGCGGCCCTCTCGGCCGGGCTGGCCGGGCGCCTGGCGGGAAAGGGCCTGACCAGGAACCTGGCCGCGGCCAGGCGGGTCACGGGCCTGTCCAAGGGGGACATGGTCCTTAACGGGGCCACCCCGGTCATGGAGGTCGATGCCCAGACCTACGAGGTCAGGGCCGACGGGGAGCTCCTCTCCTGCGAGCCGCTGGCGGTCCTGCCGCTGGCCCAGAGGTATTTCCTCTTTTGAGCCGCGAGACTGGCCCCAGGCTGGACCGGGCCCTGGCCCTCATGTACCTGTCCAGCCCCAGCCTCCCGATAGGGGCCTTCGCCTGGTCCAGGGGGCTGGAGGCGGCCATCGGGGCCGGGCTCGTGGCCGATGCGCCTGGCCTGCGCGCCCATGTCTCCGCCCTTCTGGCCCGCTCGCTGGGGACCTTCGATCTGCCGATCCTGGCCGGGGCCTTCCTGGCCGGCCTGGGGCGCGACGTCCAGGAACTGGCCTTCCTCGACCGGCTCTCCCTGGCCGGCCGGGAGTCAGCGGAATTCAGGAGGGAGGAGGAGGAGGGCGGCGGGGCCATCCGGAGGCTCATGCTCTCGCTGGATCTCTGGCCGGCGTTCCTGGACGCCTCCTTCCGGCCAGGCCAGACGGCGGGCTTCGCCCTGCTCTCCCTGGGCCTGGGCCTGGGCGGGGACGACCTCCAGGACGTCCTGGGGGCCTTCGCCTTCGGGTTCCTGCAAAACCAGATCTCGGTCGCCGCCCGGAGCATGAGGATTGGCCAGTCCGGCCTCCAGGCCGTCGCCCTTTCCCTGGGCCTGGAGATCCCGGGCATCTGCCGGGCGGCCAGCGACCTTGCGCCCCGGCAGTGGGGATCGGGCCTGGTCGGCCTCTCAATCCTCTCGGCCCATCACGAGCTGGCGGCCGGGCGTCTCTTCAGGAGCTGACAGTGGCTTTACTCTTCCAAGGCGCGACCCGGCCACAGGGTCCGGGGGCCGATTTCCTGAGGGTGGGCGTGGGCGGCCCGGTCGGCTCGGGCAAGACCGCCCTGATCCTCAGGCTGTGCCTCCTGATGCGGGGGCACTACGACCTGGCCGTCATCACCAACGACATCTACACCAGGGAGGACGCCGATTTCCTCCTGGCCACCGGGGCCCTCCCGGCCGACCGCGTCATCGGCGTGGAGACTGGCGGCTGCCCCCACTCGGCCATCCGGGAGGACGCCTCCATGAACCTTCTGGCCGTCGACGAGATGGCCGCGAGGCACCCTGGGCTCGAGCTCCTCCTGGTGGAGAGCGGCGGCGACAACCTCTCGGCCACCTTCAGCCCCGATCTGGCCGACCTGAGCCTCTTCGTCATCGACGCCGCCGGCGGGGAGAAGATCCCCAGGAAGGGGGGGCCGGCCATCGCCAGGTCGGATCTGCTGGTCATAAACAAGATCGATCTGGCCCCCCTGGTCGGGGCCTCCCTGGGGGTCATGGCCAGGGACGCCAGGGCGGCGAGGGGCCGGCTCCCGATCGCCCTGACGGATCTCAGGGGCGGCCGCGGGGTCCTTCGGGTGGCCCGCTTCATAGTCTCCCGGGGCCTTCTTCCAGAGAGGGGGCCCCTTCGCGGCCCGCCGGGCGTTCCCGTCCCGGCTGCCCCCTAGGCCCCGGCGGGGCCATGTTCCAACCACGCAACCTTGTCCCCGGGGCCAGGCGGCCCCGGGAAGATGGAGGGCATTAAGAAATGGATAGCGGCGATACTGCCTTCGTGCTGGTCTCGGCGGCCCTGGTCTTCATCATGACCCCCGGGCTGGGCTTTTTCTACGGCGGCCTGGGCCGCCGGAAGAACGTCATCAACAACATCATGGCGGTGGCCTTCATCATGGGCCTGGGCATGGTGATGTGGGTGGCCTTCGGCTACTCGCTCTCGTTTACCGGCAACACCTTCGGGCTAATCGGCTCCCTGGACGACGCCTTCCTCCTCCGGCATGGCCTGGAGGAGCCCTCGGCCTACGCCGGGACCATCCCCTCGCTGGCCTTCGTGGCCTTCCAGATGATGTTCGCGCTCATAACCCCGGCCATCATCACCGGGGCCGTGGCCGGGCGCATGAGGTTCAAGGCCCTCTTCCTCTTCATCGCCTTCTGGTCCGTGGTCGTCTACTATCCCCTGGCCCACATGGTCTGGGGCGAGGGCGGCCTCCTGGGGGCGACGGGCCTGGCCTCGGTCGACTTCGCCGGGGGCAACGTGGTCCACATCAGCTCGGGCGTGAGCGGCCTGGTGCTGTGCCTCATAATCGGGCGGCGCCATGGCTACGAGAACACCTCCTACCGCATGCACAACGTGCCCTTCGTGGCCCTGGGCATGGCCCTCCTCTGGTTCGGCTGGTTCGGCTTCAACGCCGGCAGCGCCCTGGGGGCCAACTCCCTGGCCGCCCACGCCTTCATGACCACGGCCCTGGCCACGGCCGCCGGCCTCCTCTCGTGGCTGGCCATCGACGTGGCCATGGGCCGCAAGCCCACCCTCATCAGCACCTGCACCGGGGTGGTCGTCGGGCTGGTGGCCATCACCCCCGGGGCCGGCTTCGTGCCCCTGTGGTCGGCCCTGATCATCGGCGGCTCCGCGGGCCCGGTCTGCTACTTCGGCATAACGCTCGTCAAGAAGCGCCTCAAAATCGACGACGCCCTCGACGCCTTCGGCTGCCACGGCATAGGGGGCATCTGGGGCGGCCTGATGACCGGCGTCTTCGCCACGCCGGCCATCAACTCAGCGGCCACGCCGGGCCTCTACCTCGGCGAGGGCCGCCAGTTCGGCGCCCAGCTGGTCTCCATCCTGGTCTCCATCCTGGTGGCCGCGGTGGGCACCGTCGTCTGCGCCGGCCTGGTCAGGGCCGTCACGGCCATGAGGGTCTCCAAGAGGGACGAGCTGGTGGGCCTGGACGCCTCCCAGCACGGCGAGAACGCCTACCCGTCGTTCAACGGCCTCGACTAGGGCCAAGGGAGGGAAAAAATGATCAAGATTGAAGCCATCGTCCGCGAGGAAAAGCTCGAGGACGTCAAGTCGGCCCTTAACGCCATAGAGGTCAACGGCATCACCGTCTTCCAGGTCATGGGCTGCGGGACCCAGAAGGGCTACTCCGAGACGGTCAGGGGCAGCAAGGTGGACGTGAGCCTTTTGCCCAAGGTCAAGTTCGAGATCGTCGTCTCCTCCGAGGAGTGGGAGCTCAAGGTCATCAAGACCATCCAGGAGGCCGCCTTCACCGGCAAGATCGGCGACGGCAAGATCTTCAGCTACGATCTCCGGAGCGCCCTGCGCATCCGCACCTGCGAGACCGGCTATGACGCCCTGAACTGACCCAGCGGCGTCCCCGGCGCCTGGCGGGCCAGGCGCCGGGGATCCTGCCCTGGTCCCTGGTCCCTGGCCCTCGGCAGCGTTAACGGGCGCGCTTCGCCGGCGCGAGCTTATCGCTGGAGGCCTGTAGTTTCGCTGTTCCAGCGGCGTTGATAATTGCCCAGCACGCCCTGCCGCCTATTTGCAGAGCGGTGTTAGGGCGTTGGCAATGATGCCGAGCGGCTTTTACCGTTTTGCCACTGCTTCTCGCTTTCAAGCGTGATAACCACTAGCTCCGGTCTGTTGTAGATTCTCGGGAGCCTCGTTGATTCCCTCGCCAGTCCCCTGCTTACAATCAACTCGGAGTTCTCAAGCTGATAAACGCCGCTCGTGTACTTCGGGAAAAGCCCCTGATTCGGCGAAATCAGCCCCGCGTTTATAAACGGCAACCGCCATTGCCCGCCGTGGGCGTGGCCGGACACAATCAAGTCAAAGCTGCGCTTGTCGTACTCGATGACCAGTTCCGGGCGGTGCGACATCAGCAGAGTGAAATTGCCGTTCTCCGTCGCCGCCGAAACGGCTGACAGTTGCTCGGAAAAGGCAAGCGAGCCATGCTCATACTTCGTTATGTCGGGGTCGTCAACACCGCAGATGTTGAGAGTTTGGCCGTTCACAGTTATCGATTCCGTTTCGCCCGACAGAACCTTGACGCCGTAACTGCGGAACATCTCCTTGACCGCTTCCACTTCGCCGCTCCAAATCTCATGATTGCCGGAAACATAATAGCAGGGATACCTATCAGCAATGGCTTTCAGCAGTGTTTCCGTGTTCTCATTGGGGATTTCGTCATCGCAAATGTCGCCGGCGAGCAAGACTAAATCTGGCTTTGCCGCGTTTATGGCGTTTACGAGCGTTTTTTGCCCTTCTCCGTAATAGCAAGAATGCAAGTCGGTTATAAGGGCAAGTCTCACGGGCGCGGCTATCTTTTGGCTCCTGACCGTGTATTCGGTTGTCGTCAGCCGGACGCTAAAGGCGGTCAGAGCGATCACAATGCCAGCCACAAGCAGAGCCGTGTTCCGGATATAATGCTGTCTATATTTCGCCGCCGCCAGATCTATTAGCGGCTTTTTTTCTGATGCTGTATTGCTCACCCTGTCGCCCATAACCCCGTTTCAACCTACCTTCGGCCATGCCCTCCCCGGCAACGTCGCAGTCAAATGTCGCTGCCGTCATCCTTGCGTCTCCGGCGGCTATAAACGCCTCGCCGAACTGCGTGTTAGCGCCGTTATTCGGCTTGGGGTAGCTGACATCGGCAATCTGGGCCACGGACACCGCTTGCGCCCCATAACCGCCATGGTTGCTTCGGGCAAGTTCGTCCAAATGTTTGACGCCGCATCCTGTAGGCGCACCTGGGATATCATCGCGCCGTCCTCCTCAGGGGTTGCGCCCTTGATTAAGGTAATGTCGGTCTCGATATTGCCACGGCGGAAAAATATGAGACAAATTAAATATAAATCTTTGATGTATTTATTATATGTATTTTTAAGTATTTTTATAATGAAATAAGGAAACGCCTATGTTCTATCCCAAGGAATCGCAATGAACCATGGTATCGTAACTAGAGCATATGTCTATGTTTTCAATAATTCCTAGCCGGGGCAATACCTGGATTCACAGGAATTCTCTCAGCCAGGGGCAAGACATGCTTGCTTGCCGGACAAAAGCCGTGTCGCCGAACCTGGCGGCCAGCCCGAGCAGCCGGCTTTTTTTCAGGCCCATCGACTCGTCTCTCAACCCGGACCTGTCCGCATAGGCCGCCCGCCCGTACCGTCTCCACCAGCGCCAGTCGATTTGGTCCATGTCCGCCAGCATGAAGATGAGGCGGGCCCTCAACTCCGGGTTGGCCGTCTTGGCCAGGGCCCGCCGCAGCGCCTTATGCGCGTCCGTAGGGTAATGGTATTGGTCCTCATGGTCAATGGCCCTGTATCGCCGTACCTGCGCGTCCAGCCAGAAGTACGGGAAGGCCTGCGGGCCGAGCTCGGCATAGCCCACCGCCTCGCAAATGGACCGCCCCCAGGCGCTCATCCGCCAGCTTCGGCCGTGCCAGCTGATGTTATACAGCGCCCGCGCGTAGAACAGGCCAGCCATGGCTCCTGCCTCGCCCCGCTGGCCGGACAGCTCCCTGAGCCGCGCCATCCGTCCGGCGAATTCCAGCCGGTCAGCCGGCTCGCTGGACAACTGGGCCAGGACCGCTTCCGATTGGGCGGACAGCCCGTGCCTGCGGGCCTCCCCGAACAGGGCCTCATGGGCTGGGTCATCTTCCCCGGCGTGTTTCAAATCGCCCAGGGTATACGGGGCCTCGGCGAAAGGGTTATGGGCGCCGCTCATTGAAGGGGAGCGCCGCCATTTCAGGTCCTCGTCCCAGCCACTTGAGCCCTCGGTCCACGCCCGCCGCCGCTCCTCCGGTATGGCGGCCAGGACGGCTTCGGCCTCGTCAAACCTGTGGGCGCGGATATAATAGGACCCGGCCAGCTCAAGGGGATAATCGGGAGTCCAGGGCACTGCCCCGACTAGAAATCTCTCGAACGGGGTCCGTGGCCTTCCCAGGGTGGCGGCCAACCGGCGCAGGCGGCCTGGCGGGCTTTGAATCAGTTTCCAGAAGGGAAAGGCGGATACGTAGGCCCTGGCGTCCCTGGGGTCCCCGGACAGGGCCAGAACCAGCGCGGATCGATCGTCCCGGCCCTGGCGGGAGTAGCGGTCGGGCAGGATGGTCCCCAAAATTGCCTCCAGGGCGGCGTCCAGGCGGTCCGCTGCCTCTGGGTTGGGCTGATGGGCGGCGTCCAGGTCCGGCAGGAGCCGCCGATAATTCCTCCCGCGCCCGATAAGCCAGCTCAGATCTCCCAGCAGCGCGGCCTCGCCCCTCCGGTTGAGCGGTTCGAGATAGGCCCGGCTCAAAGCCCGGAGGACGACCAGCTGCGTCCGATGTCGCCGGTCCAGGTCGGCCTGATCGGCCAGCCGCATGAATTTCCTGGCCTCGGCGGCGTCGCCCCTCAATATGGACAGGTTGGCCGCGCCAAGATACCACGGGGCAGGATCGTCCTGGAGGGCGGCCAAGGAGCCCAGGCTTTTCTCCATGCGGCTTTGCCGCCAGGGAATGTGTGGTGCCAGATTCACCAGCAGCCGGTCATTCTCGGCGTTCAGGAAGCCAGTCAGCCGTTGGTTGACGTCGTGGGGCAGGGGCCAGCCCTTTTCCAGGCTCGCGGCCAGGATCGCCTCGAGGTCGGGGGAGAAACTGTTCAAAACCAGCTGAACGGCCTTTCTTTCCACGGGGGTCAGGTCGGGCCTCTTCAGGGCGGCGAGACCGGCCCCGGCCTGGCGGAGCAATATTAGGTGCAGGCTTACGTGGGCCGCTTCCCGCCCTCGCAGGCTGCGGGCGTATACCTGGGCGAATTCCTTGAAGGCCCCGGTGAGGTCGCCGTCATGGAAGAGCATCCCGGCGTAGTAGGAGCGGCACCACTCCCTGATGGGCTCATCGTCGGGCCAGCCGGCGACCTCACCTACGAAGAGGTCTTTCAGCTTGTCGTGCTGCACGAAGTTATAAAACCCTATGCTGAACATCTGGTAGATGTAGCGTCGTCTGAGAGCCTCTGGCGGGCCGGCACTGGCGGCCGCCTCCGCCTGGGCGAAAAAAGCGCCCGGGGGCGAGATGTCGCTGAGAGTCACGTCATCCGGCTGGCCGGCCAGGCGGTATTCCCAGGCGTCCGGCGACCGGAACCTGCTCTCCGATTGCCTGAGGAAAAGGAGGTAGTCAATGATATCCAGACGCCGCCCGGCGACCAGGGCCGCCGCCGCCTGGTTTTCCCGGGCCAGATCGCCGGCCGGTCCCCCAAGGGCCTCGGCCCGGAGAGAGGAGATTTCCTCCAGGGTCGTGTCGTAGACCAGGGCCTTCAGGGGACCGGACTCATCCAGGCCGGTCAATTCCCGCCACCCCAGGAGCGTCTCCGTCACCGACAGCTCTGTTGGGTTCGGCTCTGTCCCGGACGGCCACACGCCGAACAAGGCGAGCCTGGGCCTATATGTCTCCCACCATGACGGGCAGCCAAAAGCCGTTTGCGCCCACACCAGGGATATGATAAAAAAAGCGGCGATTTGTCTCATCTTTCCCCCCTAATGGCGGCCAGCCTGGTCTTCTCGGGCAGTTGGCGGCAGAATCCGAGATATGGGACATAGCGATTATCGGGCATATCTCCAAGGCGGTCAATCAGAATAATGAAGGCTATCATAGCGTGAAATTTTCATTTTTTTCTACGATAAACTCAAACCAAATCGTAAATTAGCAAAAATAATAGGGATATCAATTTAAATCAGGGCTTGTTTTTCTCTCGTATTTATCATAGAATCTATGATTAATGAGAGGAGGCATCCCATATGGCCAGACCGATAGATCCGACCGCGGAGTACAGGATCAGACCGCATGTCACGAAGGGGTATACA
>JAISEK010000166.1 GCA_031264145.1 Deltaproteobacteria bacterium | reverse complement strand
AGGGCGCGGCGGCTCAACTCCCCGACGCCAGGCGCGAGGCCCGTCTTGGCCCTCAGGGCCGCGTCGACCTTCCCGGCCAGGGTCCCAACCGCGCCGCTGGCGGCGGCGGCGACCGTCTGAGCCAGGGAGTCCTGGCTCGGGGTCTCTCCCTTGACCACGTGGACTTCCCGAAGCACCGAACGCGCCCTACTGGAAACGGCTCGAATTACATGATCGGCGGCCATCCACATCCCGCCGGCGATGTCCTTCCGCAGGGCGGCCGCGACGGCCAGTCCGGCGGCTTCCAGGTCAAGGTCAGCGTCACGCTTGAACATTTCGTGGAAGATCTTCCCTGGCCACGACGTCCCTCCGTGCTCGAGCACTTTCACGCCTGGGGCAGGGCTTAAAAAGGCAAAGACCTCATCGCGGGCCGCGGCCATCTGCTCCTCGGAGACCGCTCCCCGGACCATGCGGGATGCGACCTCGAGACGCTCCCGAAGAAAGGCGACCCCATCCGGAAAGGGCCGTTCAAGGAGGAGGAGGGCCTTTTCGGCCAGACGGCAGGCGAACAGCCGCATGGCCCCGCGGCGTCCGGCCACGGCGCCCATCACCCACAGGGCGTCCAAAAGGCCGCTGGCGTCCAGCACGGCCTCCACCGGCAAGGCGCCTGACGATGGCTCCGTCTGTCTCAAATTGTCCCGGAGGCATCTCCAGTCCAAGTGGGGGAATTCCGTTTTCCATCCAAGGCTGACAGAACCACCCTCTCCCCCCTCTTTCTTGATAAACCTCGCATGGAGCCTCACGATGTCTGCGCGGCGGACTCTCAGCGGTCGGCCCTCGCCGACAGGGCCCTTTATCTGTCTTCCTGTCAAGGCTGGCAGTGGTGCTTTTCTTTTATTCATCATCTTCCTGCCAGGGTGCCCCGGGCATTGCCAGGGAAAGAATGACCTCTTCCAGTTGGCGGGAAACAGGCCTATTGGGATATTCGTAGCCGTCACTGTCGATGACCATGTAGAAAACCCTGTAAAGCCTGAAAGTGTCCAGGCTTGATATCTATTATCAAGGCTTTATTTTAACAGATCTCAACGAAGCAGTTTCTTAGATTCAGCATCACTAGTGGATATCCAACTTTGATGAATATGTAAAAATACCTGGAAAAACTAAAAAATAACCAGCTTAGACACCTATTATCATTAATACATGTTATCAGAGTTTTATCTTAGCTATCCTCAAAAGCAGTCTTTTTATATTATAAACTTTAAGTAACTAATTTATAGATTTTTTTTGCAATATTTATAAATAAATTAAATTTATAATTATATAATAGTAATTAGCAAAACTATTAGTTATCATTGACAGTATTCCTTGCGACTTGCGCTAATATCGCTGATACATATTGAAGAGCGGTGCCGTCCTTCTTGACGGCGGCAAGACAAATTTTCTGGGTCAAAAGTCTAGCTGGAACTTGCTCAAGCGCGCTGCCGTACTCCTTGACGGCTGCAAGGCAGATTTCCTGGGTCAAAAATCTCGCTGGAACATGCTCAAGTGCGCTGCCATCCTGCTTGACTGCTGCAAGGCAGATTTCCTGGGTCAAAAATACCTCTGGCACATAGCCAAGGGCCCGGCATTCTCCCGCATACCCAAGGGCACTGCCGTCTCCTAGGACGGCGGCCAGACAGATTTCCAGGGTCAGCAATTCCGTTGGCACATATTCAAGAGCGCTACCGTCTTGCATGACGGCCATGAGGCAGAGTTCTTGGGTCAAAAACTTTGACGGAACATCTATGAGTGCCAGTCCGTCTTGCCGCACGGCGGCATTGCAGATATCTCGCGTCTTTATGTCTCCTGGCACATATTTAAGCGTGTAGCCGTCCTGCTTGACGGCGGCAAGGCAAATGCCAGGCGTTCTGAAATCCACCGGCACATATTGAAGCGAGTGGCCGTCCTGCTCGACGGCGGCAAGAATGAGCTCAAGGGTCATGAATCTTGACGGCACATGTTCAAGAGCTCTACCGCCTTGCCGCACGGAGGCGAGGCAGAGCTCCTTGTTGATACAATCTTCAGGGACAAATTCAAGGGCACCGCCGTTTCGCTGGACGGCGGCAAGACAGAGTTCTGGGTTGATGAATCTTGATGGCACATTTTTAAGATGACAATCGTCCTGCTTGACGGCGACAAGGCAGAGTTCCGGGGTCATGAATCCAGCCGGCACGTGTTCAAGGGCAGATCCATCTTCCTGGACGGCGGCAAGGCAGAGTTCCTGGGTCATGAATCCCGCCGGCACGTATTCTAGGGCCACTCCATTCTCCCGGACGGCGGCAAGGCAGAGTTCCTGGGTCATGAATCCCGCCGGCACGTATTCAAGGGCCACTCCATTCTCCCGGACGGCGTCAAGGCAGAGTTCCTTGGTCATGAATCCCGCCGGCACGTATTCAAGGGCTGAACCATCTTCCTGGACGGCGGCAAGACAGAGTTCCTGGGTCATGAATGCCGCCGGCACGTATTCAAGGGCTGAGCCAACTTTCTGGACGGCGACAAGGCAGAGTTCCTGGTCCATCAATCCAGCCGGCACGTATTTAAGGGCAGATCCATCTTCCTCGATGGCGGCAAGGCAGAGTTCCTTGTCCATCAATCCAGTTGGCACGTTTTCAAGAGCATATCCACTTTCCTGAACGGCCAAAAAACATATTTTCTTGGTCACGAGAGTGCCTGGAACAAATTCAATTGCGTCAGGATCTCTTTTGACGGCCTTAAGACATAAGTCATGTGTTTTTAATTTTTCGGGCACATATTTAAGCGCAAATCCATTCTGCCTGACGGCGGCAAGGCAGAGCTCTTTAGCCAGAAGTGCTTCAGGCATGCCCAAAAGAGATTCCACATCCTCTTGCCTGGCACTGGCAAGATGGGGGTCCTCTTTCAAGAGTATCTCCGAAACATATCCGATGAAGCCTTTGTCCTGCCTGACGGCGGTAAGACAAATTTCCTTGGTCTGGAGTTCACCCGGCACATACCGAAGCGAACCGCCATCCTGCCTGACGGCGGCAAGGCAGATTTCCTGGTTTAAAAGCTTGCCCGGCACATACCGGAGCGAACCGCCATCCTGCCTGACGGCGGCGAGGCAGATATCCTGGTTTAAAAGCTTGCCCGGCACATACCGGAGCGAACCGCCATCCTGCCTGACGGCGGCAAGGCAGACTTCCTGGTTGACGATGTCGGCTGGCGCATATTGGAGCGACTTGCCTTCTTCTAGGACAGCGGCAAGGCAGAGGTCCGTGGTCATCAATTCCGGGGGAACGTAGTCAAGAGCTCTTCCATCTTTCCGTACGGCTGCGAGGCAGAGGTCCGTTGTCCTCAGTTCCGCAGGCACGAACCTGATGGCCATCCCGTCATTTCTGGCGGCGGCTAGGCAGAGGTCCGTGGCCATCAGTTCCTGGGGCACGAACCTGATGGCCATCCCGTCATTCCTGACGGCGGCTAGGAAGATTTCACTGGTCCTCAGTTCAGGGGGCACATAGCAAAGGCAGTAGCCGTCTTCACGAACGGCGGCAAGATAGAGGGAAGGGGTCCTCAGTTCCGAGGGGACGAATATAAGCGCGTCTCCTCCTTTCCGGACTGCGGCAAGACAAATATCAGGGGTCTTTAGTTCCTGGGGCACGAACCTAAGCGACCATCTTTCACGCCGAACTGCGGCAAGGCAAAGGTCCGTCGTCCTTGATTCCATGGGCGCAAATCTAAGCGACCATCCATCTCTCCGAACTGCGGCGAGGCAGATGTCCTGGCTCTTCAGGCCTGGGGGAACGAGCCTGAGCGCATTTCCGTCCTTCCGAACGGCCGCAAGGCAGAGCTCCTTGTCAAATAGGCCTTCAGGCACATGACCGACCACATAGCCGCTGATCTTGACGGCGGCAAGGCAGATTTCCTTGGTTTTCATTCTTGAGGGAACGCTTTGTAGTGCCCAGCGGCCGTCTTTTACGGCCTCTAGGCATAGTTCCCCGGTAACGAGGTTGTCTGGCACGAATTCAAGCTCATCGCCGTCTTTTCGAACGGCGGCTAGACAGATTTCCCTCGTCTTCAGACTCGACGGGACATGCTCCAGTCCACCTCCGCCTTCCTGGACAGCCGCCAGACAGATTTCCGCGGTCACTATGTCGCCGGGAACATACTCAAGCGCCTGGCCGTTCTTACGAAGGGCCATCAGGCATACGTCGGCGGTCGCCAGTCCTGGGGGGACATATTGAAGGGCCAGGGGGTATTGCCGGACAACCTGAAGACAAAGGTCCTTGGTTCTCAGTCTGGGGGGAACATACCGCAACGCTTCCCCTTCCCACAACGCTTCCCCTTCGCCCAGGACGGCCGCCCGGCAGAGGTCTTTGGTCTTCAGTCTATGCGGCACATGTCGAAGCGCCATCCCATCGTCCAGGACTGCCGCCCTGCATAATTCTTGGCTTTTTAGCTTTTGGGGCACGTGTTCCAGGGCTGCCCCTGATTCCAGGACGGCGGTCTGGCATATATTCCGCGTCATTCTTTTTTGCGGCACGTATTCCAACCCTTCCCATGAATCAAGAACGGCTGCCCGGCATATTTCCGGGGTCCTCAATTTGGTGGGCACGTACCTGAGAAGACAGCCGTACCGTCCCGCAGCTGCCAGGCAAAGGTCATGCGTCTTGAATTTTGGGGGCACATGCTCAATGGCCCTCGAATCCAGCATGACGGCCTCACGGCATAGGTCCATGTTCACGAAGCCGACAGGAACGAACTCGAGGGCCATGGCTTTTTCCCTGACGGCGGCCAGGCATAATTCCCTGTCAAGCAGGCCCCTTGGAACGTGCTTTATCGCCATGCCGTCCTGCTGGATGGCCTCGAGGCAAAGGTCCCGAGTCTTGAACTTCTCTGGTACATGTTCAAGCTCGCTGCCGTCCTGCCTGACCGCGGCAAGACAGAGTTCCTCGCTCAAGACCCTTTCCGGGACATGTTTAAAGGAGCCGGGATTTTGAATGACGGCCTCAAGGCAGAATTCGTGGGTCATGAACTCGCCAGGCGCATACTGAAGACCATCGCTTCCTTGATTGGCAGCGGCAAGGCAGATCTCCTGGCTGGCGAGTTTTGCCGGCACATACCTCAGGGCGCAGCCACGCTCATGGACCGCGGCCAGGCAGATCTCCAGGCTGGCGAGATTGGGCGGCACATACTGCAGGGCTAGACCATCTTGCTGGACAGCGGCCAGGCAGATCTCCGCCGTCATCATTTTGGCGGGGACATGTCTAAGGGCCATGCCTTCGCTTCGGACCGCGGCACGGCAGACTTCCCCGGTCGCAAGGCCCTCCGGCACGTGCTTAAGCTCTCCGCCATTCCAGGCAACAGCCTCAAGGGCCTCATCCACTGTCGAGTAATGTCCTGGCATGTCCTGGACCCTCCGCTCAGAATTTTGGTTTTTTGGCGAAACTGGCATCGCCTCCGCGGCTCGCCTGGCATTGCCCTGGCCGCATCTGGTCATACGCTCGCCAGGGATGAGCATGCGGGGGCCAGGGTTATCGTGCCCTTGACTCCATGCCGCCTGGGGCTATCCCCCAGGATCCTGGCTGGAAGCGGGGAAAAATCGATATCCAGGGGCCTTGCCCAATTCATCGTTTTTTCGGTATTGTCGGCCCATGAGAGCGGCCCCGCCAAGGAACCAAGCGGCCCAAAAATCTTCCAGTTCTGGTTAAGGGGCTGGATCTCGTTTTCCGGGGCGGCCGTTTCCTCTCATTCCAATGGCAGATTATATGCCCCCACAATTCCAGATCATGATAAGTGTCGCTAAAATAATTTATGTTTATTTTCAGATAGTTAAACTAAAATAACAAAAACAACGTATTCGACGATCAAATAAGCGGGGTTTTCTCGTTTTAGCCGGGATGGCGCATGCGGCCAGGGCTGGGACAAGCCCTGTTGGAGCTGGAAAATGCCCTGCCGGGGCACGTGCCGACGCCGCCCAATCCCTGGCCTGGTCGGCCCTCGTTCCCCCAGGCCTCGCTGTCCTGATTTTGAAACCAAAATAATCATGTTTGGGCCACTATAAAGCCAAGCGCCCACTCGGCGGCGACAGAGCCCTCGAAGCGTTGCGACCAGGTGTCACGGCGAGGCGAGGATACACGCTGACAGCGAGCGCCTTTCCGGGAGAGGAACGGGACATACGAGCCCATGGCGACTCGGGACATTTCTTGCCTGCCTTTACTCGTCCACGATGAGCCTCGCCAGCTCGCCGGGGACGGGGATTCGCTGGCCGCCAATCAGGCTGCGGGGACAGGCGGGAAACCTGGGGAGGCCCCATGGCCTGGCGCACCTGCCTCTCGGCCGGAAACCAGATCTGGGCCTGGGGCGGCCTTTGGGTTATAATCGCTCTGCGATCGGCGACCAGCCCCAAAGGAGGCCCGATGGACAGTAGACCGCGCCGTCAGGGGAACACGCCCGGTGTCCCCGCCCTGGAAGTCATCGGGGCCGGCCTGGCCGGCTGCGAGGCGGCCTGGAGGGGGGCGGCCAACGGCCTGGGGGTGAGGCTCTGGGAGATGAAGCCGGGCCTATTTTCCCCGGCCCACGCGAGCCCGGGCCTGGCCGAGCTGGTCTGCTCCAATTCCTTCCGCTCGGACGATCCCGGGACGGCCGTGGGCCTACTCAAGAAGGAGCTTCGCCTCCTGGGCTCCCTGACCATGGCGGCGGCCGACGCCGCGAGGGTCCCGGCCGGCCAGGCCCTGGCCGTGGACAGGGAGGCCTTCAGCGGGCTCGTGACCGCGATGATTGAGGAAAACCCCCTGATCGAGCTGGTCAGGGAAAAGGCCCCCCTCTCGCTTTTGGATGGCCGGGCCCAGGGGAACCCCCTGGTCGTCGCCGCCGGGCCGCTGGCCAGCGAGGACCTGGCGGAAAGGCTGGCCGGGCTCACGGGGGCGGAAAACCTCCACTTCTACGACGCCCTGGCCCCCATCGTCACGGGCGAGTCACTGGACCTGGGGAGGATCTTCCGGGCCGACCGCTACGGCCAGGGCCCGGGCGGCGACTACCTGAACTGCCCCCTGGACCAAGGGGAGCTGGAGACCTTCATGGCGGCCCTGACGGCCGCCGACCGGCTCCGGCCCAGGCCCTTCGAGGAGGAGCGGTACTTCGAGGGCTGCCTCCCCATAGAGGTCATGGCCGCCAGGGGCCCCCGGACCCTGTGCTTCGGGCCCATGAAGCCAGTGGGCCTGGTCGATCCGGGGACCGGCCGGCGGCCGGCGGCCGTGGTCCAGCTGCGGCGGGAGGACCTGGCCGGCACCCACTGGAACATGGTCGGCTTCCAGACCAGGCTGACCAGGGCGGCCCAGGAGGAGGTCTTCCGGCTCATCCCCGGCCTGGGTCGGGCCAGGTTCGCCCGCCACGGGGCCATCCACCGCAACACCTACCTGGAGGCCCCCAGGGTCCTGGACCCCTTCCAGAGGCTCCTGGCCCGGCCGGCCATCTTCGCGGCCGGGCAGATCTCCGGGGTAGAGGGCTACGTGGAGTCGGCGGCCCAGGGCCTGTGGGCCGGCGAGAACGCGTCCAGGGTGGCCAGGGGCCTGGCCCCCGTCCTCCCGCCCAGGGCCTCGGCCCTGGGCTCGCTCCTTTGGCACCTGGGCCAGGGGAACGCCTCGAGGGTCTTCAGCCCCTCGAACGTCAATTTCGGGTTGTTCCCCCCGTGCCCGTCCGTCCCGCGGCGGGAGCAGGCCGCCCGTCGCCTGGCGGCGGCCGAGGGGAGCTGGGAACCTTTCTTGGGGGAGATAGGCTATGCGAGGCTTGGCCGCTAGAGGCCCAAAAACTGAGACGCCCGGGCCGTCCCCGAGCTGGCCTGGCCTCCTGGCGGCCCTGGCCATCCTGGCCATCCTGGCCCCTGGCTGCGCAGTCCCGCCCAGGAAGGCCCTGCCCGGGAACGTCGTCCTGGGCGAGTTCTCCGGGCCAGGGGCCCAGGACATACGGGACCGGCTGCCCCTCCCCGGCCCTGGGGCCGGGGATGCCCTGGAGCTGAGCGTCCGCTCGTCCTTCGACCAAAAGGCCTCGGATGGCCGGGAAAGGGTCGGGCGGTCGGATCGGGCCACCCCCTGGCCGGAGGGCCTGCCAGGCCGCGAGAGAGGGGAGCCGGACGACCAGGGCTGGGAGACCAGCGAATACCCGCTGGCCCTGGTCGAGGCCAGCCTCAGGGCCGACTGGGCCCTCACCGAGCCCGGGAGCGGGGCCGTGGTGGCCTCGGGCACGGCGGCGTCCACCCTCAGGCGCAGCTACGGCGGCTTCCTGGCCAGCCAGGGCCTGACCCTGGAGGAGCCGCCTGGCCAGGAGGAGCTGATCCGGATACTGGCGGGGAGTCTGGCCGACCAGCTGGCCCAGGCCCTGGGCCCGTCCTACTCGGCCGGCGATCTGGCCCCCGCCGGCGACGCCGCCTCAAGACAGGCCGCCAGCCTGGCCGCGAGGGGGGACTGGGAGGGGGCCGCCCGCCTCTGGACCGAGCTCATCGGCCAGAACCCAGGCTATGCCCCGGCCCTCTTCAACCTGGGCCTCTTCCACGAGAGGCGGGGGGATCTGGACAAGGCCTGGGCCTTTTACCGCCTGGCCTTCCTGGGGGACCAGAACTGGACTTTCCGCCTGGCCCTGACCAGGCTGACCAACGTCCTGGGGGAACTCGGGCGGCCGCCCAGGGCCCACCCGGATCCGCCTTTCTGAGGCCGCGGGCATGGGCGCCAATGCCCCTAGCCATCCATGGGAACCGCTGAAGGGGCGCGGCTGATTGATCAGGAAGACATGCAGTTTTATATAAGCACTCAAAAATAAACATGAAATGTTTTCTTGACCGGTATAGCGTCCCCAAATAGGTGAATCGCGGAATGGAGCCATCCGACGGCCTGGGGAAGGTGCCTCACCGCATGTCTTCCGCCTCCGGCCGAGGACTGACAGGCCTTGGGGCCCATGTTTCCCTTCCCAGGCCCGGCCGGCCGAAGCGGCCTCACGGAAGTGGGGGAAGATCAGCCAAGGCGTCTTCGCTTTTGTCCAACCGGACGGAGACATGCGGTCCCGTCCGCCAATGTCCCAGGCGCGATGGACCACGTGGCCCTGGCATCCTTCCGCCAGGCGCGAGACATCCGGACTACCTGGGCGATTCCAGGCCGGGAGGCCGGACGCCAGGTCGGCTTTCACCATGGGAGCCGTGTCGGTCCCGAGTGGGCCAAGGGACCGGGACGGGCCGTCTGGATCCCTCCCCAGCGGCCTCCGGCGCGGTGGCCTGATACCGCGGCGAACTCGGGCCCGTCTCTCCTGGGCTCCTGGATTGGGGCCGGCTTTGTTCTCCCACGGACTGGCCAGGCGGTCTATCATAACAATCAACAGCTTCCGGGAGGCTTCCAAAGGGGTTTTCGCCGCATGGTTATTTTCAAGGTCAAGACAGGTTTGCCTGATTTCGACGCCAAGGCCGCCACGATCGCGTCCGCCTTGGCCATCCCGGCCGACGGGGCGACGACCGCCTTTGTCCCCGGCCACCGCCGGGAGGCCGCATGAGCGACAGCTTCGTCCAGACAGTTTCCCTGGAGCTGGGCCTCAAGACCGGCCAGATTGAGGCCACCGTGGCCCTCCTGGCCGACGGGGGGACGGTCCCCTTCATCGCCCGCTACCGCAAGGAGGCCACCGGCGGCCTGGACGAGGTCCAGGTGCTGGCCGTCCGCGACCGTCTCAGGGAATTGGCCGAGCTTGAGTCCAGGCTCACGGCCATCCTCAAGTCCCTGGACGAGCGGGGCCTCCTGACCCCCGATCTGGAGAAGCGTCTCCGGGCCGCCGGGACGATGGCCAGGCTCGAGGACGTGTACCTGCCCTTCCGGCCCAAGAAGAGGACCAGGGCCATGATAGCCAGGGAAAAGGGCCTGGAGCCACTGGCCCTGGAGCTTCTCGCCCAGGCGGCCCAGGCCGATCCGCAGGCCCTGGCCCTCGCGGCCATCGGGGCCGGGGCCACGGCGGCCTCGGCCGACGAGGCCCTGGCCGGGGCCAGGGACATCATCGCCGAGACCATCTCCGAGGACGAGGGGGCCCGCCAGGCCATGAGGGCCCTCTTCGCCGAGGAGGCCGTGGTGGCCAGCTCCGTAAGGCCGGGGCAGGAGGAAAAGGCCCAAAAATACCTCGACTACTTCGACTTCTCGGAAAAGCTCTCCTCCATCCCCTCCCACCGCTTCCTGGCCATCAGGCGGGCCGAGGCCGAGGGCTTCCTGTCCGTCCAGGCCCTGCCGGACCAGGAGAAGGCCCTGGCGATCCTCCGGGGCCTCTTCGTCAAGAACGCCTCCCCCTCGGCCGCCGAGGTCGAAAGGGCCCTGGTCGATTCCTACAAGCGGCTGATCAGCCTGTCGATGGAGACCGAGGCCAGGCAGGCGGCCAAGAAGAAGGCCGACCTGGAGGCCATCGGCGTCTTCTCCAGGAACCTGCGCGAACTCCTGATGGCCCCGCCCCTGGGGGAGAAGGCGATTCTGGCCATCGACCCTGGCTTCAGGACCGGCTGCAAGACAGTGGCCCTCTCGCCTGACGGGTCCCTCCTGGAGCACGCCACCGTCCAGCCCCACGCCTCCGAGGGCGAGAGGAGGCTGGCGGGAAGGAAGATCCTGGAGCTGGTCAGGGGCCACGGGATCGAGGCCATCGCCGTGGGCAACGGCACCGCCGGGCGGGAGACCTACTCCTTCGTCCGGGAGATCGAGGGGCTGCCCCCGGGCCTGACGGTGGAGCTGGTCAACGAGAGCGGCGCCTCCATCTACTCGGCCTCGGAGGTGGCCAGGGAGGAATTCCCGGACCTGGACCTGACCATCAGGGGGGCCGTCTCCATCGGCCGCAGGCTGATGGACCCGCTGGCCGAGCTGGTCAAGATCGACCCCAAGAGCATAGGGGTCGGCCAATACCAGCACGACGTGGACCAGTCGCTCCTCAGGGACAGCCTAGACGACGTGGTGGGGAGCTGCGTCAACAAGGTCGGCGTCGAGGCCAACACGGCCTCCGAGAAGCTCCTGAGCTACGTCTCCGGCCTGGGCCCGTCGCTGGCCAAGAACATAGTCAAGTACCGGAGGGAGAAGGGCCCCTTCAGGAAACGGGCCGAGTTCCTGAAGGTCCCCCGCCTGGGCCCCAAGGCCTTCGAGCAGTGCGCCGGGTTCCTGCGCCTGGCCTCGGCCGAGAATCCCCTGGACCGCAGCGCCGTCCACCCCGAGTCCTACCACGTGGTCGAGAGCATGGCTTCCAGCCTGGGGGTCTCCGTGGGCGATCTCATCGTCCGGCCGGAGACCAGGAAGGCCATCAGGCCGGCCGAGTTCGTGACCGAGACCACCGGGCTGCCGACCATCATCGACATCATCTCCGAACTGGAAAAGCCGGGCCGGGATCCAAGGCAGGGCTTCCAGCCCGTCGTCTTCTCCGAGGGCCTGGGCGGCCTTTCCAGCCTGACCGCCGGGCAGCGGCTCTCCGGCGTGGTCGTCAACGTCACGGCCTTTGGGGCCTTCGTGGACGTGGGCATCCACGAGACTGGGCTGGTCCACCTCAGCGAGCTGGCCAACCGCTTCGTCTCCAGGGCCACCGAGGTCGTCAGCGTCGGCCAGAGGGTCACCGTCTGGGTTTTGTCGACCGACCCGCAAAGGGGACGCCTGGGGCTGACCATGAAGGGCCCGCCAGGCAAGGACCGGGAAAACGGGCGGGACCGCCGTCCCCCGCGGCCCGGCCGGGAAGGCCAAGTGGGAACCGCCCCCAAGGATCGGCCAGGCCGCGGCCCCGAGCCATCCCCGGACAGTCCCTTTGCCGGCCTAAGGAAGCTCCTCAAGTAGGGAGGCCAGGAAAGGTCGACGACAGTGCGGGAGGACTGGGGAACAATGGTTCCCTGACTCCCGGCCTTTGTGTTGCCCCAGCCTATGGCCGCTAAGGCTCTAAGAATATCCAATAATCCAACTAATCACAATCCTAGTCTAGGTTAAGACCAATCTTAGCCATAAATTAATCTATAATTTATGCAAATTTAATTTTATATAAACATAAAGAGCGGACAAAAAAACCGATTTTCAAGACATACTCTGGCTTCATGACAAGACCAGAGCAATGTGGGAGCAGGAAAGCCATAGCCCTGACCGGTCGCCTCACCATCGGTCGGCAAACCATGGCCCATCTTCTGTCCCCTTGTCCAGGTAGGAGACCTGGCAACATGGCCCAAGATGGGGCCATGTTGCCAATAGTGGGCAATGATGCCTATTTTGATCAAATTTTCCGAATTGCCTCCTAAATTTCATGATCAATAAAAATAAGCCTAGAAAATGCCCTGTAGACAGGGGTATTTCCGAGGCAAAGTGTCTAGCGTCCTTTTGAAAACAGTCGTCAAACAAGGACCGAAATGCCATAGTACCTCATCAAGGCCAACATATTCGAAATGTGCCTGTCCAGGCGTAAAGGCAGGCATAAGAGGCCATCAGCAACAAGAAAACAAGGGAGTTATTGGCCAAATTAACGTATTAAAATAAGTCTAAAATCTATACAATACATAATTAATATATTATCACAATAAACAATTAAATATCTTTATATAAAATTATTAGATATTAAAGATAATATTATTAAAATAAAATAACTATTGGCTAGATAATAGAGAGATAGACCATCAGAAACTACTAAATTATTAATTACGAAAATAATTTTTGATACCTAAAATAGGTCATTAGCAGCACTACACAACGATTCAGCTTTTTTCACAATTAATTGTTTAACAGTTCCTCAGCGTCATTTACGGCGGCCGGCAAGGCAGGGACTTTTTTTTCTCAGATGTCCTTTTCCCAGGGTGCTTTTTTTGAAGCCAAAATGTGGCCCTGGAAGAAGGGACAGGCCACCAATGACAGGCAGATAGAAGCCCCTTGTTTTAAGTATATTTGTATTTTCGCCCAATTCCAGGTCAAATTTTGGAAAAAAAAATTGTAACCTAGAAAATAGCTCGGGATACAAGGGATTTCCATACTCAAGGACAGGTTTTGGCCCTGTTTTCCCTAAACCGCTATCAAGCAGGGCCAGCAAAAACCATTTTGTCCCATCAAGTCCAGATGTCCGCGCAATATTCCGAGAGAGCCAGCGCCAGGGCAGCCCCCGACTGACAGTGGCCCTCAATTGCGCCGCGGTCAAATGAACTGAAAAAAAACATGGCCAAAAATCCGTAAAAAACCCTTAAGAAAGCCAAAATCGCATGACAGTGCGTGACTTTGTATTACCCGAAAAACAGGCACGAAAGGCCCCGGCGACAAACGTTACTCAAGCCTGGGATGGATTTGGCCCGGAAACCCTTTAGACAAGCGGGGAAAAAAAAACTCTTGCCAAGCCCGTCGGAAATGTAATAAATTTCTTCCCGCACTTGACGTGCAAAAAACTCCAAAACCTCACAAAAAACCGCTCTGACCAGGCCTGCCGCCGTCCCATGCCGGCTGCGGCCACAATGTCTCCTTTGCCTTTGTTTCCCGGCAAGCCGGGGAAACGACATTTGCCAGCCCGTGACGGCCGCCGTCGCCACTGGGCGAAAGGGCCTAGCCAGCCGCTTCTCGGGCAAATGCTTTTCCTCTGGTCGCCTGGCGCAGGCAAGGATTGGTCGAGGCCAGCCTCTCTATCCCCGACTTCTGATATAGCCATCAATATATTTGTCAAAAATATCTTTTAAGATATATTTATTTAATTTTTATTTTTTTTAGGCCTAGCCATACGCTATGGCTACGCCGAAGGACAACCATATGACTGACGTCATACGCGCATACATAAAGAGCGTGTCCTACAGGCTCCGCATCCGCCACCGCCAGCTGCAGGCCACTATCGGCCTGCTCGACGAAGGCCTGCCAGTACCCTTCATAGCCCGTTACCGCAAGGAGGAGACCGAGGGCCTCGATGAGGAAAAGATCAGGCAGATCAGCCATGCCAACAGGGAGTTCGAGAACCTCAACCGCAGGCTGGACGGCATGCTTAAGTCCCTCGAAGAGAGGGGCCTGTTGACCCCGGAGCTGGAGACCCGCCTCACCGAGGCCGAGGACATGGCCCAGCTGGAGGACAGCTACCTGCCCTACCGCTCAAGGACCCTTTGCCTGGCCAAATTGGCCAGGAAGCAGGGCCTGGAGCCACTGGCCACAAGGCTTATGGAGCAGAACACCGGCGACGACCCGGAGGTCATGGCCCTCGAGGCCATCGACGGCGGGGCCAAGGCCGATACCATCGAGGAGGCCCTGAACGGCGCCAGGCACATCATCTCCGAGGTCATCTTCCATGACGAGGACGCCCTCTTGAACGTGAGGGACCTGTACCAGGAGGCCAACTTCTACGCCACGTCGGCGGACAAACGCGACAAGGGGGAAAATGGCCAGGAGACGCTTTTCTCCGAGAAGGTGTCCAAGGTGTCCTGCCACCGGTACTACTGGCTCAAAAATGGCCAGTCCAGGGGAGAGGTCGAGATAGAGATCCAGCCCAACCACATGGTCGGCCTGGAGATAATGGGCGAGCTGTTCCTGCGGAAGCGATCGCCCTCGACGCTCCATGTCGAGATGGCCATGAACGACGCCTACCACTACCTCCTGTGTCCCCACATCCTCTACGAGACCGAAAAGGAGCTCCTGAGGAGGTGCGAGGAGGAAGCCTGCCGCCTTTTGTCCAGGAGCCTCCAGGAGATCGTCCTGGCCAAGCCCATGCGAGACAAGCGCCTGCTGGCCCTGAACCCCAACATCGCCCTGGGCACCAGGTACGTGGCCATGGAGCCGGACGGCCGGATCATCGAGCACGGCAACATCCATACCCACGGCGACCCGGGCAAGGCCAAAGCGGCCAGGGAGACCATCAGGAGGCTCATAGAGACCCACGGGCTCAAGGTCATCGCCATCGGCACGACCCCGACCCACAAGGATATCTTCAACTTCGTCAAGAATACCTGCGATATCCCCAAGGACATCCCGATTGCGCTGGTCCATGCCAGCGGGCTCATAAACTACGCCAATTCCGGCGTAGCCGCGACCGAGCTTCCCGACTTCGATGCCTGCAGCAAGGGCTGCGTCTCCATCGGCCGGCGCCTCCTGGACCCCCTCTCGGAGCTCTCCAAGATCGAGCCTACCCTCATCGTCATGAGCAACTACCAGCTGGAGATGGACCAGTTCGTGCTGCGCGACGCCCTGCGCGAGGCCATGGAGGCGGCCGTGAACTACGACGGGCTTGACGTGAACGTCGCCCCGGTCTCCTCGCTGCGCTACGTCTGCGGGCTTGACCCGACGCTGGCCGCCAACATTGTCCGGCACCGCGAGCACTTCGGCCCCTTCAGGAACCGCATGGAACTCCTGGAGGTCCCGGGGATTGACTCCAGGATCTTCAGGCTCTGCTCGGGGTTCCTGCTCATCAAGAAAGGCGACAACCCCCTCGATGGGACCATGATCCACCCCGAGGCCTACAAGGTGGTCGAGAAGATGGCCTGGCACTTCAACAAGCCCGTGGCCAAGCTTTTCAAGGACGGCAAGCTCAGGAAGAAGATCGTCCCGGAGCGCTACTTCACCGACACCATCAATCTGCCGACGATCATGGACATCATAGACGAGCTGACCATGGCCCCGCAGCAGCAGCCCAAGAAGCCCGTCCCCAAGCCGCTCCAGGCCTCCAAGGACTACACGACCATGGCGGAACTGAAGCCTGGCATGTGCCTGACCGGGGTAGTCAGGGGCATCACCACCTACGGGGCCTTCGTCTACATCGGTCTCAACCGCAACGGCCTCGTCCACCTCAGCGAGATTTGCGAGCAATACATCGAGCACCCAAGCCAGGTCCTGAGCATCAACCAGACCGTGACGGCCTGGGTCAGGAAGGTGGACGCGGATGCCGGGCGCCTGGAGCTGACCATGAAGCGGCCCGAGAACGAGATCGCGAGCTTCGGCGACCTTGAGCGGTTCGTGGACGCGGAGACCGGCGATGTCCTGCCCTCCACGCCCGCCTCCAGGGGCAAGAACTTCATGAAGCTCGGGAACGCGCTCTCGTCCAAGGACCTGAAGACCTTGATGGCCTGGTCCAACGCCGGTGACGGGAAGACCGAGATTCCCCCCGAAGGCCAGGAACCCCAGGAAGAGACGCCGCCAGGGGCCGGCGAGACGGTCTCGGCCGAGGAGGCCGACCAGTTTTCCCCTGAGAGCCCCCCTCCCGTTCCCGACCCTGGCCAGTCCCCCGAGTCGGGCCAGGGTCCCGCGCCCATGACGCTGAACGTCGACTTTCGGGAGACCGCCTCGCCGGATTCCGACGAGGCAGCCGACGAACAGTCCCAGGAACCGACGACCGAGGCCGCCTAGGACAGGCCTGGGCCACCCCCCAGCGGCTAAAGCCACCAGCTGGTCCCAGCCAAGACCGGCTGGCGGCTTGCCCTAACAGGGCCAGGGCGATCTTGGCCTATTCCCTGATGGGCCACGGGAAACAGCCTTTCGGCGGACAGGACTTTTTCCCAAGCACGCCCCGCCTTCGCCACGAAAACCTGGTTCCCTGCCTGGCCGGAGGACGCTTGGGGGTTCCGGCTGGCCCCCTCTACCGGGGGACCGGCTGGGCCTTGCCCTATTCAGCCTCTTCCCAACCAACCACGCGCCAATTTTGGGCCCTCTGTCGGGCCCAAGTGGACACGTTCCCATTCCAGGGTTGGCCAACCAATAGACAGGAATAGTCCCCCAGTCTTGAGCGACAGGCCCAAAACATGGTATGGTTTGGCCATGATTGAGCCAACAGCCAACGGAAAATGGTCCCGCCTGGCCGCCATCTTGGGCCTGGCCCTGCTCCTTTGCGCCGCCCCGCCCGCGGCCCTGGCCAGGGAAGCGGCCCAGGGCCGCGGCGTTCTCCTGCCGGCCAGGCCGCCCGGGCGAGGCGGCCCCGGGGCCAGCCTTTACGGCTACGTCGACCAGGACGGCGAGTGGGCCATCGCCCCACGCTTCCAGGCGGCCAATCCCTTCCAGCCCGATGGGACCGCCTGGGTGCGCCTGAACGACGACTACGGCCTGATTGACCGGTCCGGGCAATTCGTGGTCGGGCCGTTCCCGGCACCAATTGAAATAGGCGAGCCCCAGGGCGGCGCCCTGTCCCCGGCCCAGGGGCCCGACGGCGAGTGGGGCTTCATGGACGGGCAGGGCCATTGGGCCATAAGGCCCAACTTCAGCGAGGCCAAGGCCTTCGGGGAGGGCGATCTGGCCCCAGTGGCCAACGGTGACTTCAGGTGGGGCTACGTGGATGCCTCGGGCCGCTACGCCATACCTCCCCGCTTCGCCTCGGCCGGGCCCTTCTCCGCCTCCGGGGTGGCCCAGGCCAGCCCGGGCCCTGGCCGCCTGGGTCTGATCGACGTCAAGGGGCGGTGGCTGGTGCAACCGGACATTTCCCAGCTCGACGAGCCCTCGGCCGACGGATTTTCCAGGGCCGAGCTAGCCGACGGCAAGATCGGCCTCCTGGACGGCCAGGGCCAGTGGTCCATCAAGCCTGTCCTGGCCGCCCTGGGCGGCCCGCACGACGAGGGCCTGTACCGGGCCGAGACCGCCGGGGGGCTGGTGGGCCTGATCGATGCCCGGGGCAAGTGGGCCGTGGCCCCGGCCTTCGCCGACATCGGGCCCATGAGACAGGGCCTGGCCCCGGCCAAGGCCGACGACGGCCTGTGGGGCTACATCAACCGGCGCGGCGTCTTTGAGATCCCCCCTTCCTTCAAGGCGGCCTTCCCCTTCGCCACCGACGGGGTGGCCAGGGCGGTGGGCCCGGACGGCCTGACCGGCTACATCGACCACTCCGGCGACTTCGTCATCGAGCCCGGCTTCGACCAGGCCCTGGACTTCACCACCAGGGGACTGGCCCAAGCCCGCCTGGACGGCAAATGGGGCTTCATAGACCAGGCCGGTAACTGGAAGGTAAACCCCCAGTTCACGGCCCTCATGGACTTCGGCCCCAACGGCCTGGCCCGGGCCCGCCAGGGCGACAAGTGGGGCTTCGTGACCGAGTCGGGCGCCTTCGCCGTCCAGCCGACCCTGCGACAGGCCAGGGACTTTCCATTCAGGGGGCCGGCCAGGGCCCAGGGCGAGAACGGCCAGTGGGGCCTCATCGACGCCAAGGGCAAGTGGGTGGCCAGCCCCAAGTTCCTCTCGATCACCGAGTACTCGGAGGAGGGCCTGGCCCGGGCCATCACCGGCAACGGCGAAAGGTACGGCTTCATCGACGCCGAGGGACGCTGGGTCCTGGAGCCGGTCTACGCCAAATGCGGCCTGGTCCGTTCCGACGCCCTCATCATGTGCCAGAGGACGGAGAACGAGAGCCCCCGCCGCTATTTCAGCCTCAAGGGCCAGGAGCGGGTGCCCCTTGGCTACGACCCTGGCCTGGAGAGGGACGCCCCCTCCAGGATAGCCCCGGCTCCGCAGGCCAGGAAAAAGGACCTGACGAGAACGGAGGAAAAGCCGCCCGAGGGGGCTCCTGCCCCCAAAGCCCCCGATGGAGCCGTCCCGGAAGCCACCGCCCCCTCGGCCCAGGGGCCAGCGGAAACAAGGCCCGACGGCCAGACCCAGGAAACGACTCCGGAGGGCCCCATGAGCCAAGGGGGTGCCTCCATCATCCGCGGACACTAGCCCTTTGGGCCAGGCCGAGGCAAAATGGGACGATGCGAAGTCCAGGGGCCTGCCCCCAGCCCTTCCGCCTGGGGGAGGAGGGCCTCATGGCTTCGGCGAACCGGCCCCGACAGTCGGACATACCTTTGGCAGCCGTTCTCCAAATCGTCCTGACCGGCAAACCATCCCGGCAATCCCCTCCTCACGCCGAAGCGGCCTTTGCGCGAATAGGCGTTCACCGATCAAACTCCCCGTCAGATCGGATCAGGGCCAGAACGGCCACATTGACTGGACATGAACCAATCGGCGCATAATATTGCGCATATTCCCAAGGCTCGAACTGTCATAGCCCCATTGGTCTTCCCCAATGGCATACATCAAGTCAGGACACAGTCTCGGCCGGAATCCACTGGTTGGCTCCATGGACGGCTCACACTCGATAGAATGCAGAGTCAGATTCGTGGGACAATGCGGCCAGATGATTCCAGCTGGAGAGCGGCGGGCAAAAAAAACCGAAGCGATGAGCCAAGACGGGAGGAGGGGCGGTCGCGGGATACGGAGGGGAAAAGGCCGGCCGCGGCCTGGCCATCCTGTTAGTGGACCAGCTCGCAGTAGGCGGTGAAAGGCTTGCCGAGGGAACCGGCCTGGGTCTTGATCAAGATTTCACCATCATCCTCCTCCTCATCATCATCATCGAGGACCAGATCCTTGGTGGCAGGTTTTGCCTGGCCGAGTCTCTCGAGAGCGAGTCGGTGTCCGCCAGATTGAGGATCTCTCCGATGGCCGCCTCGACTATGGCCTTTTCCAGCTCAGGGATGAGTTCCTTGGGGAAGCCTAACAGGAGATTTTCAATGCCGGTGGTCTCGCCGAAGCGGAAGAAGCCCTTGGCGAGCACGGTCTGGCTCCCTTTCTTCTCGACATGGTTGTCCGATCCGGACTCAGAGCTGGGAAAAAGAGCCGAGTACTTGCCGGAGGCCATCTTGGCCAGCCAATTAGGTGTAGCCGTCGTAGTTGGCGGTGACCTCAGCCTGTTCTTGTCACCGTTCTAACACACTTAATTACAGACTATTTACATATACACAAAGTCATTTTATCCATGTTGAAATTCCTAAAAACATCAAGGCAACTATAATGGAGATAGAAAGGGAATAATGAAATATTTTTCCTGCATCCATCTTAGCCAAAGACACTTCAAATTGTTTTAAAAGGTTGGCCATGTTGGCGTTAAGACTATTTTGAAGCTCGGTATTGCTTAATATAAGCCCACTTTCAAGTTTGGCCATGTCGGTCTTAAGACCGGCCATGTCGGACTTAAGTTCGCTTTCAAGTTTGGCCATGTCGGTCTTAAGACCGGCCATGTCGGACTTGAGCCCGCTTTCAAGTTTGGCCATGTCGGACTTGAGCCCGCTCTCAAGTTTGGCCATGTCTGACTTGAGCCCGGACATGTCTGATTTGAGCCCATCTATATCAGTCTGAATCATGGTCAACTGAGAGTTAATGTGGTTGATATCCGACTCGTGTTTTCCAACAAAAAAATCATTGCGTCCTCTAACTGCCTGTCCGTCGTCATTGTAGGTGGCGTCGGCTGACTGGCCAGATGAGGGCATCTGGTTGGGACGTTCAGATTTCAGGTTAGCATCAGTGTCTGACATAGTTTTTTCTTCCAGTAATATTTACCAAAAAACTTAAACTGATGTTACCATGAATCTTGTTCTTTTTCAAGCCAGGTAAGGTTGAGATTTTAAGATTTTGATTTTTAGATTCATTGGACCTTGTGAAGAAACGATCATCATGACCATGGATATCAGAAAATAATGACGGACGGCAAGCCATAACCTGCAACCCCTTCCACTTAGGGTAAACTGGTGGTGGAGCTTGGACCACTTGGCCCCCTTGCCTTAGTCTTGCCGCATAGGTCGAATTGGCAAACAAGGCAAACAGAGCACTTGTTGTTTAGTTATCGCTACCATGATTTTGGCTTGACAATCCCTGGACAGATAATTCAAGGGGCCAGACCCAGCCTTACCGCTTGGGCACTGACAGGCCGCTTGCCATCAGCGACACCGCCCCCAGACAATCGGACATAAATATCGTCGGTACAGGCAAATCATTTGCCAAACCACCTACCACTTTATAACCGGCCGAAGCGGCCTTAAGATAAAAACTCACTAGACAATAGACTCCAGTTAGGTTCAGATTAAGGCTAAAGGAAACCAATGGACTTGATATAAAGCTAATTATAATGCAATATTGCTAATATTCTTAAACTTGAACAATTATTGACCTATTTGCCCTTCCAAATAACACATAATATAGACCTAAACAGGAATTCCCAGGCCGAACAAAAGACGGATCACACTCGCAAGAATGACGTGTCAGACTCGTGCGACGACTATGCGGCAAGTGAGTCCGACAAGATAGCGGCGGGCAAAAAAACCGAAACGATGAGCCAAAGCGGAAGGAGGGACGGGTAGATGGCAAAATGCCGCGACCGGCCCCAAAAGACCGGCCGCGGACAGGCCATCCTATTTATGGACCAGCTCGTAGTAGGCGATGAAAGGCTCGCCGGAGGAACCGGCCTGGGACTTGATCGAGACTTCCTCTTCCTCTTCCTCGTCAAAGACCAGGTCCCTGGTGGTGCGTTTGGTCTGGTTTAGTTTCTCGAGAGCGGCGATTTTGGTGTCCGCCAGATTGAGGTTCTTTTCGGTCGCGGCCTCGGCTATGGCCTTCTCCAGCTCCGGGATGCGTTCCTTGGAGAAGACCAGCAGGAGGTTTTCCGTGCCGGCGGTCTCGTCAAAACGGAAGAAGCCCTTGGAGGGCACGGTCTGGTTCTCATTCTTAACGACATGGTTGTCCGATCCGGCCTCCGGGCTGGGAAAAAGGACCGAGTACTTGCCGGAGGCCATCTTGGCCAGCCAATAGGCGTAGCCGTCGGAGTTGGCGGTGAACCTCAGCTTAATCTTGTCGCCGTTCTGGAACTCATGGGAACTGGGGACGGAGGTCGTTTGGCCATCCTTGGTCAAATCAAGGGTCGTCTTGACGGATATGACCTCAGGGTTCTCTATGCCGGCATCCTTTGCCGCGCCGGCCACGGCGTCGCCATCATCCTCGTCATCGAAAACCAGATCCCTGGTGGTGCGCTTGCCATCCTGGGCCTGAAGGGACTGCGCGACCAGGACGGTCATAAAAGACAGAAGCAGAATCGAGAGGAATACTTTGAGCTTCATTTTCAAACTCCTTTTCTGGGGACAGGGTCAATTTGCCGCCGGCTCGGCCTTTTCCTTGTAGAATTCAAATAACTGCTTTAGGGTAGCTCCTTCTACCTTGGCGTTTTCCGGCATTTCCTTATCAACGTTCTTGGCCTTGATCACGACGGTTCCAGAGGAAAAGGTCTGCCCTTCCAACGAGGTGACCACAAACGAATACGAGCCGACATTTGGCAGTGGTATGTCGGTAACATACAAGACATTCCAATCAGGATTTATATCAACATTTTCTCGATGAAGTAAAACCTGTGTGCTATCATCCGAATTTTGATAAATAGATAATATCATTTGCATTACTTTAAATTGTCCATCACCAGCATTTCTAATGGCCGCAGAAACTTGGTTAGTATCAAACTCAGTATTTATATCAATAGGATTAAAATTATTATCAAAAGACTTACAAAAGATAACATTTTCTTCTTCTGCCTGGGCTATAGGTACCGAAAAGACCAAAAACAGACAGACCAAGATCAAAGGCAAAAGCATGATATTTTTCATGACACACTCCTTTTAGCAAAAATTTAGGTAATTTTACTTAAAATATTGCTTATATTTATAAATTATTAAATTAACCTCCCTTTCATTTAAAATTATACTATTAAAAATTATATGCCTATTTTTAAATATACTACCATTTTCAAGATAATACAATGACATAATTATAATAGATTTTGATTTATTAATATATATTTCACAATCAATATCGTTATTACCTTTATTATCTATTTGTTTATTAAATAAATACATAATTTTTTTATTTAAAATTAATTTTTTTATAGCTTTTAAATCAAGATTTGTGCTAATTATTTTTTTAATATTATATAATTGCAACCATTCATGATCTTTTTCAGAATATGGTAGCTTAGTATTATATGGAAAAAACAATATAATTAAAAATATTATTATAATATAACAAATACATAAACGCAGTAAAAATAATTTTCCCAAATCATAGTCTATAAGTTTAGATATATATATATTTAAGAATTTAAAAACTAAAATTAAATCAATAAAATTAAATTTATTGCCATTATTATATGTTGAACCTATAACTATAAATGTACAAATAAATAAATAATAAGCTAAACTAAATCCTATTAAACATAATATTGATGCAATTTTACAATTTCTGCAATGTGAAACCTTATTAGCCCAACTAGTAGAAAAGCAAAATATTAATCCAATAATAATTGAAACTAAAAAACTAAAAATTGAACTTAAGGAATATTTATAATTTATAATACATAAAATAAAAGAATAAGGTATTATTAATATAATAAAATTAAATAATGAAACAATTGGAATAATAATAAATGCTAATTTCTTTGTCTTACCAGATTGCTTATAAATATCTATCATAACTTTATTATATTTTTATATCTACTATTAAAATCTATTAATAAAATAATTCCAACAATAAATATCGAGATAGCAATAATGGAAGTAGGCGGAAAGCCAAATAATTTAACCCCACGATCATCATCCCTAAAAAAATCAACCACGAATCTTAAAACACCTGTGCCACATAAGTAATAGCTTGAAATTAAACCATAGTACATAGTCTGTTTGTTCTTTTTAAGAGATATTAATAGAAATATAAACAATAAAATTAAGCCAGCTGACTCAAACAGCTGGCTAGGCCAGAGATGGACATTGGCCGGGGCCAAGGAGTTCCCCGGAAATACCACGGACAAGGGGTTCCCCGCGCTCGTCACGGTCCCGTAGCAGCAACCGGCGAAAAAGCAGCCAATCCTGCCGATGCCCTGTCCCAAGGCCAAAGACGGCGCCACGACATCGGCCGTGGCCCAAAATTTCAGGCCGAAGAGGTTCAGGAGGAGAGGCGAGAGCGAGAGGGCGACCAGAAAGCCGCCTTGGAACATGAGGCCGCCACGCCAAAAAGCGACAAGGTTGAACCAAGAATGCTCTCTAAATTCTGGCCAATGAAATATGACGTAAAATACTCTAGACCCGATAATTCCAAGAATAATCAGTATAAAACCAAAATTTATTAGTGAATTTGAGTTTATATTCCTAAATTTAGCTGTCTTATAAAATAATAATAACGCTGTAAAAATACCTACAGCAACAAATAAGCCATAAAAACTAATTACCAAATGATTAAATAACTTTACTGTAGGAAACATTATTCATTATTGCCTATATTCAATTCCATTGACCTGACGGCCCATTCCTCAATCAACTGGCTTTCTTTTTCCCGGGAATATCCACGCAGGGATTTCACTATCTCGTCCTTCTCGCCGTCCGTTAGGCCATTCCATTTCTCGGTGTAGCCCTTTCGAAACTCGCCGTCCTCGTCCCAGGCCACATGGAGCCTCTCATGCTGGACGGCACTCTCCATGCTCCGCTTGTTTCCTGGTGCTACCCCCAGGACATGCTTGACTTTCCCTGTTGAGACTGCCATATTGTCCATATATGTGATGATTCCATCGATCAACAGATAAAAAAATAGTTGCCTTTTCTTAGGAGAATTTAAGATATCATTGTTATTGTTAATCCAATCGCACACTTGGCTCAGATCATAATGGAAACCTTGAACGCCTTTCTCAAACCTTTCCAGAGAAACTTCTTCGGTAATATCATTAGAGAATATAGCCAAACTATATATATCATTTGCCAGTGAAATCTTATTATCATAATACAACTCATAAGTAATATGTTTATATTTCCATAAATCATTATATAGAATTTCTATTTCATTATTTGGAGTCCCAATAATTCGCCTATAATACAGTTCAGTAACGTTTATATTTATGTTATCAGTTTGATCATCGCTTAGATCAATGATAATTTCTGCATTTAATGCATTAACACAAAAAACACATATGACCATCAGGATAAAGGCACTTTTTTTTGCGATCCAATTTATGTTCATTTAGATAATTCATTTCTTAAATTAGACAATTAAATTATAATTTTATTTTCCGGCGAACCTATGTAAAATATGGTTCGCCGGAAAACTGGCGGAAAACATCAAAAAAAGTCTAGCCAAGCGAACCAAGATCGCTGACGAGCCCGGACGCGCTGGTAGCCAAGCCCTGGACCAGGGAAAGAAGGCTGGTGACAGGAGAGAGCAGCCTTTTGGCGATGTCCTCTGGACCACCACCACCGCCCCCGCCGCCGGCACAGGCGGTCACGGAGCCGATGACGTTGTCAGGTGAAGCCAGGGAGCCGACCTGGGATCTGATTTGATCCAAAAGGCCGGTAACCTCGGTCACCAGGCCGGTGGCCTCCTTGACGAATTGCTGGGCCCTGGGGACCAGCGTACTGCGCATGGAGGTTATGTCTTGGCTGGAAAGCTCGCCGTTGGCCTTGGCTTCCCGCAGATAAGCCTGCCTGGCCTTGCTCAGAGCGGACTGGCGGGAATTGAGCTCGGAGATCTTGTCGCCGTCGGCACCAGCTATGACCACCTCCACGGAGGCCACGGCGGAATCGCCGGCCTCCCTGGCCAGGTTGGCCCTGGTGGTGCAGTTGCCCTTGGCCCAGATGTCGGCATACTGCTGGGAGGTCTGCTGGTACTGCTGGGCGGCGCTTCTGAGCTGTCCGGCCAAGCCGCCCGTGACGGCACCGTTGGCGGCCTGCTGGCTATTGCCCTGGGCGATAAGAGCGTTAAGGGATTTCTCCTGAGCGTCCAACCTGGACTTAACGGCCCTCTCCTGCGCCCAGTCGACGTTCGGGGCCGGTTTTGAGGCCGTGGCCTTGGGCGGCTTGATCGTGTCCATGGATGTCAGGGCCATGCCGGCGCTCAAATTACCGGCATTGGCCGCCGACTTGTTGGCCTGGGCTTCCAGCCCGTCCAAAGCCCAGCCGATGGCGCCCAGCAAGAGCAGGATCCCGATGACCCAGATGGGGCGGACGCTTTTGAAAAGATTTCTGAAAAAGGACATGTTTGTCTCCTTGGTTTAGTAGCCAAATATATTGCCATTGGCCCAAAAAAATGGATGCAATTTTGTATCATTACCTCTAATTACTGGAGTATTATCCAAATAAAATTTCTGAGCTTCATTATAAGCTATTATTATGTCATCATATTTTTTTAAGTTATTCATAAATGCTGTTAAAAGATAATTTGAAGATTCATCATCAGCAAACCACAAAGTCCCATATACATATTTAAAATTTCTTCTCATGAAAGAATCAACTAGACAAACCTCATCAATATCAGGTACCCACCCAGAATCTTTTAAAATTTTTATTCCTTCATCACTTTTGAATTCATCAATATATTCTTTAGATTTTTTATTTCTGAATATTTTTGCTGATATTGATACCCCTGTATTACAAGCTGATAAAATTGCTAAATTTGCTTCAGAAAATATGTCATCATCTAAAGATAAAATATCTTTTAATGTCAATAAGCCAGAAGTATTAAATTCAAGTTCTATATCTTTATTTTCATCTGCATTATATGCCATATATAAAAAACCATTTAAATGCGATGTATTGGTAAATACTTTATTGCAAAATTCAACAAAAAGTTTTTTATCATTTAAATCTTTTTGATCATCTATACTTAAATTATTATTATCACTATTTTTAGCAATATTGTTTTCAAACCATTTTTTAGTATATATAACTTCAGCATATGGCACACCATGAGTAGCAAAATAAAATATACCAAATTTTTTTGATCTTATTTTTTCTATCCACGTATTTTTTAAGGCTTCATATTCTATTAATAATTTATTATCTTTTTCATATTCATTATATAAATTATTAATTATATTTATAGAGTTTTCTGCCTCTTGTTTTGCTCCATCAAGATCAGCCATTGGGAATTTATCATGTTTAGGATTTCCAACAGATATAATTCTGTAATTTCTATGTATTTTATTATTATTTTGTTCATTTAATAGTTTATTAATGAATGAAAATCTTATTAAAGCTACTGCTTTAGATTGAGCAAGAAATATTGGATCATTATTAATTTTTCTTCCGGTCACTAAAGCAGCAAAAGGTATATATGATACATATTTACTAGTTAAAAAATATAATTTCTTTTTATTATTAACTAATTTTTCAATAGGCTTATAAATATTTACATATAATTCTTCAAAAATCTCTATTGCCTTATTGTATTCTTCCGTTTCAACTCTAAAGTAGTTATTAGGATAATAATTTTTAGAATGCCCATAATTTTCAATACGTCCTCCCATTAACTCTATTATTATAGTATTATAGAGATCATTATATTTTATTTTCAAATCTTTCATTTCAATATTTTCTTTTGTGATAACAATTACATCTAATTCGTTTTCTAATGGTATATATTGAATTAATGCTTCATCATTTTTAATAATTTGTTGTATTTTTTTGAGATCAATTTTTTCCATAGTATCAAATAAAACCCTATCTTGCGGATATTTATCTCTCCATTGAACTAAATACTTTTCATATTCAAAATCCAACCTTTGAGCCTCCACCTTGGCCTCATCGTTGGCCGTGGCGGCAGCCTGGCTGGGCTTGGCCGAACCCATCTCCATCAGTGCGGTCTGTGCGGCTTTTTCTGCCTTCTTTCTCTGAGCATCTATTTCCACTAAAGATTCAAATAGCGATCTTTTTTCCGGGTCGGTGTACTCCATGTTGCTCATCTGCATATTGGCTTTCAAAATCTCATTTCTGTATATCTCGTCGTACTCCATTTGTTTTATCAATAGTGATTCGTCCTTGGTCTGCTTGTACAGATCGGAGCAGGCTTCCATCGCCAACTGAAACAGATCCTCTTTGTCTTGCAGATAAAAAAGGAGTAACTCTGGGTTATCCTCTATTCCTTTGGTCGATAGGACGATATCAATGGCCTTGGAATAAAGACCCTCCGCTTTGGCCAGCTCGCCTTTCTCTTTGGCGGCAAAGGCCTGCCCTTGCAGGGCCTTCCATAGGGATTGGGTCAAGGAATACTTTGAGGCAAGTTCCCCGGCCTTGACGAAATAACCCTCGCTGATGGCCAGGGCCTCATTCGGGGCGATCTCGATGGGCACCATCTCATTGTCGTCAATGTCCTCAAAGACCAAATCCCTGGTCACCCTCCTGTCAGGCCTGGCCATCTTCTGGTAAAGCAGTCCCAGCTGGATGTAGGCCAGGGCAATTTGCGGGGGCAGGGCCTGCTCCTCATATATTTCCTTGGCCTGAAGGAGCTTTTCCAGGGCGGCCGGGAAGTTCTTCTCCTCGGCGTCCAGGGAGGCCAGGCCCATCAGGGCCGTGGCCGCGCCCTCGAAAAACTGGACCTCATGGTAGAGGGCCAGGGCTTCCTCGTAGTCTTTGCGAGCCAAGTCCTGGTGTCCGGTCAACTTCTCCAAAAGAGCCCTATTGTTCAGGGCGATGGCCTCATCCCTCCTGTTGCCTACCTCCTTAGCGATGGAATAGGCACTGTCAAAGCTGGCTATGGCTTTCTGCCAATTCCCGGCGGTCTTGTGGACCGCCCCGATGTTGTTGAAGTCGACCCCCTCGTTTCGCCTCAGCCTGAATTCCCTCGAGATCGGAAGAGCACACGTCTGAACTCCAGTCACGGTCC
>JAISEK010000095.1 GCA_031264145.1 Deltaproteobacteria bacterium | reverse complement strand
GGCGTGCGTTGGTGGCATGATGCTCCGCAAGCGGAGCGAGCCGATTGCTGTCCTCGATGCGGAAGAAAGGCATGTCGCCGCAATATACAAATGTCCTACTTTTCCGCCAGGTACAAATGTCCCGCACGGCTCCACCCCCCGAATGGATGAGGGGTGGAATCCATGCCATCCCCTCCCCCGTAGGGGGAGGGGATGGCATGGATTTTGCTAAGAAAAATACTGGACATTCCACCCTAGGAGATGGGATGGATGGTCAAGTAGCAGTCATCCTGCCTGGCCCTCACAGTCCCGTCCAGCCGCCTCTCGACGAGGATCTTGCCACGTCGGATGTCGCCTTTGAGCTTCCCTGGCTCGATCTGGTAGCGTTTGCCCTCGAACTTGAAGGTGAGGTCATTGCTGACCACCCTGAGCGCATGGTAACTAAAGATTGCCTTCAGATCGAGGCCGCTGGCGTCCCTGTGGGCATTGTATGTGGACCTCGGCTCCCTGGTGAACTTCTTGTTCCATTTAGGCAAGTAGACTTTACTCAAATATCTATTCCCTTCCTCGATGTCGCGGACATCGTCGAGACGCATGATCTTCAGGAGCCTATCCTGCGACGTCCCGTGACTCCGTTCGATCCGACCCTTCGCCTGGGGCGAGTGGGCATGGATATGGATGATGCCGCACTCGGCGAGAGCCCTCTCCAACCATGTCCTGGGTGTGGGCTTGTGCCCTTCCCCGGTTGACGTCTCGTCCCAGTCGGACTTGTCATTGGAGCTCCCAATTGACCTTGAAGTGGCTCCCCTTGTCGGTGTAGAGCTCGGCTGGAAGCCCGTAGGTCTCGATGTAGCCGATGATGGTCTCCATGTTCGTGGCCGTCGAGTCGGCCCGGTGGAATCTGGCGTAAAGCGTGCTGGTGGCGTCGTCGATCATGGAGATGAGATAGGCCTTGGGCCGATCGGGCCCAAACCAATGATGTTTTGAGGTATCCATCTGGATGAGTTCCCCATGGCAGGCCCTTCTCTCACGGCTCTTGCGGTGACGCGGAGCTTTGGCGTTCGACTCCCAGAGCCCCTCGGCGATCAGCCACAGGCGCGGCGTCTCGTGGCTGACGTCGATACCATCCCTCTCTTTCATCAACTCGGCGGCATAGGTGGGGCCCATGTCGCCGTACTTGTCCCGGTACAGGCCAAGGGCCTTCTCCCTGATCCCGGGCGGGAGCCGGTGGTGGGAAGGCATGCCGCGACCATTGTGGGCCAGACAGTCGGGGCCTTCCTTCCGATAGGAGGCCATCTTTCGGCGAAGATGCCTCTCGGTGATGTCCAGGATGGTGGCGGCCGTGGCCTGGGTCATGGTTCCCTTCTCGACCTCCTTTAACACCAGGGCGAAATGGCTCTCCTTTTTGATCTGCCTCGCGCATGGGCGCTTCTCGGTTTTCAACGTGTGGTCTCCTTTCGCGAAATAAAGTGGACGGACTTCGGAAAGGAGCCATTATAGGATATTTGAATATTGCGCTTAAAAATGCGGACATTTGTATTTTGCCGATAAGCGGGGGATGCGGTCCGCGGGCATCATTTTATGGGACATTTATATATTGCCGATAGAGCTAATAAGCTATTTGAGTAAATAATGATAATGCCAGAAAAATAACTTCAACATAAAGCGATATGTGAACATCAGGACATTTTAAAATTGCTGTTAGGCACTAAAAATGGATGTAAAAAATAATTGGAGTCAGAAAAAAGACAGGACATTTGAATCTTGCCCATAAATAAAAAAGGACATTTGAATTTTGCTGGAGTAGGACATTTGAACTTTTCGGCGACACAGGCAAAAATTGACTATGGCTGCCCAGGCGGCCCCCGTTAGGGAAATGCCCCCGCACCCTTATTAAATTATATTAAGACAAAATATGATAATATTATATCATTTAACCATATAGATGATGCCATTTTGCACAATAATTAACTGTATAACACTGGCTAGAGAATGATAAATTCATGATATAGCTGTCAATACAATATAAAAATAGCCTTAATCACCTTGAAAAACTCACCTGGCCAGCCAAGGGATAGCTGATGCCTGGACGATGCTATATAAAACAAGGCAAACTATTCTATGGGACAACATGCCTGCGGCATGGCAATGGAAGGCACCTGTCTAATGGGTCGGTTTCCTTGGCCGCATGGTCGTATGGGGTTGGGGGATGCATGGCCGGTTTCGGATGGATGGCCAAAAGAGGCGGCGACCCCGCGGCGGCTCGAAGGAGGGGTGGATGCCGGATCTGGTCATGGGGCAAGCCCCTGGGAGATAATCAATGTCAACAACTTAAGACTATATTGGCCCACAGCACCTAATTCTAATGTCTCGGATTCAAATTTAAGATCTTGAATTGACTAATATTTTTAAAATACCCGAAGTCGGCGGCTCTCTTAAGTTGTTGACATTGGGGAGATAATGGCTGGCTCAGGCAGGAGGGTGGCCTTTTGGCGGAAAACCTGTCCGGCCGCTCGGGGCCTCAGACATACACGTCGAGGTAACGGCCTTTGCCGTGGGCCCCTGCCTTGGGCTTCCTGGCCTCGGCCTTTTCGGGCTCGGGCCTTCTTTCCCTCATCTGTTCCAGGATCCGTCCCAGCATCTCTTCGCGCCAGGCGGAGCGGCTGGCCGGGCTCTGGGCTGTGCCCAGGCTGGCCGCTGGGTTGTGGTTGGCTATGGTGGTCATGGGCTCGTCTCCGTCTTGGTGTTTTCACGGGGCCCCCGGGCCGGCTCCCCTGGACCGCCCGTTGGCCGGGCCTTGGTCCTCTCGGGTCTGTTGATTCAAGATCCGGGCCAAAAAAACACCAGTCATGGGCGCGAAGGGACTCCCATTTCGTCCCCGAGGTTGAGTTTAGGGCGAGGATAGGGGAAAATAGTGCGAATGCCTGGGACCCTGACAGGACGGGCCCCCCGCAGGGGGGCGGCCCGGGGTCCATTTTCCGGGCCGGGGATTCCCTGGCCCCTCGTCCGGAGGACCAATGTTCAAGAAAGTGGCCATCGCGAACAGGGGGGCCGTGGCCGCCCGCCTGGTCCAGGCCCTGGGGGAGATGGGGATAGGGAGCGTGGCCCTCTGCTCGGAGGCCGACAGGGATCTCCCCTACGTGGGCCAGGCCGACCACTTCGCGGTCATCGGCCCGCCGCCGCCCAGGGACAGCTACCTGGACCACGAGGCCGTGATTGGGGCCGCCCTGGCCGCCGGGGCCGAGGCCATCCACCCGGGCTGGGGTTTCCTGTCCGAGGACCCGGTCTTCGCCCAGAAGGCCATCGACCGGGGCCTGGCCTTCATAGGGCCCTCGCCGCGGTGGCTGCGGGTCATGGGCGACAAGGTGGCCGCCAGGGCCGAGATGGCCAGGCTGGGCCTGCCGGTGGCCCCCTCGACCGGCGAGCTCGCGGGATCCCTGGATGAAAAGGCCGCCGAGGCCAGGAAGCTGGGCTTCCCGCTCATGATCAAGCCGTCCGGTGGCGGCGGGGGCATCGGCATGATCCCCGTCGAGGACGAGGGTGCCCTGGCCAAGGCCCTGGAGACGGCCGAGAGCCAGGCCCTGAGGGGCTTCGGCCGGGGGGCCGTCTACGCCGAGAGGCTCCTCAGGGACCCCAGGCACGTCGAGTTCCAGGTGGTGGCCGACAGGCACGGCGGGGCCGTCCATCTCCTTGAGAGGGACTGCTCCGTCCAGAGGCGCCGCCAGAAGATTCTCGAGGAGGCCGGGGCCCCGGGCATCGGCCGGGAAAGCCTGGCCCGGATGGCCGGGAAGGCCGCCGAGGTCCTGCGCCTCCTGGGCTACGACCACCTGGGGACGGTGGAGACCCTCTACGACGCCGCCTCCGGCTTCAGCTTCCTGGAGGTCAACCCCAGGCTCCAGGTTGAGCACGCCGTGACCGAGGAGGTGACCGGGGTGGACCTGGTGGCCAGCCAGATAAGGATCGCCGCCGGGGAAAGGGTGGCCGACGTCCTGGGGACGCCCCCGGCCGGGCCGGCCGGCCATGCCCTGGAGGCCAGGATCTACGCCGAGGACCCCGTGAGGTTCCTGCCCTCCCCTGGCCGTCTGTCGGTCTTCAGGCCGCCCAGCCGCCGCCAGGGGCTGAGGGTCCTGACGGGCTTCGCCGAGGGCTCGGCCGTCACCCCATTCTACGACCCCATGGTCGCCCAGGTCATCGTCAGCGGTGAGGACAGGGCCTCGGCCATCGGCAGGATGGCCGAGGCCCTGTCCGAGTTCGAGATAGCCGGGATCAAGACCAACATCCCCTTCCTGAGGCTCATGCTGGCCCACGGGCCTTTCCTGGAGGGCCGCCTGGGCACCTCGCTGGCCGAGTCCCTGGTGGCCTCCCCCGGCTACCGGGCCAGTCTGGAGGCCCTGGCATGAGGCGGGTGGACCTCCACGCCCACTCGACGGCCTCCGACGGGACCCTGTCCCCCAGGGATCTGGCCTTCCTGGGCAGCCGCCACGGTTTGGCCGCCCTGGCCCTGTGCGACCACGACACGGTCGACGGGCTCCCGGAATTCGGCGCGGCCGGGGCGGAGCTGGGCTTCGCGGCCATCGGCGGGGTGGAGCTGAGCCTGGAGTTCGTGGGCACGACCCACCTCCTTGGCCTGGGGGTCAAGGCCCGGGGCGGCCTCCCGCCCACCCTGGAGGCGGTCAAGGGGTTCAGGCTGGAGCGCAACCTGAGGCTGCACGAGCGCCTGGCCCAGGTTGGCGTCAAGATAGACTGGGGGAGGCTCCTGGAGCTCTCCCGGGGCGGCCAGATGGGCCGGCCCCACTTCGCCAGGGCCATGTGCGAGGCCGGCTACTGCCGGGGCCTCGACGAGGCCTTCGATCGGTATCTGGGCAAGGGCCGGCCGGCCTACGTCAACAAGATCAGGCCCAGCCCGGAGAAGGCCCTGGGCCTCCTCCGGGCCTCAGGCTTCGCCCCGGTCCTGGCCCACCCGGTCAGCCTGGGCCTCTCGATCTCCGAGATGGGGGCCTTCCTCCCCCAGTGGAGGGAGTGGGGCCTGGTGGGCCTGGAGGCCTTCCACCCGGACCAGACGGTGGATTTTGGCCGGCAGGTCCAGGGCCTGTGCCGGAGGCACGGGCTGGTGGCCACGGCCGGCTCTGACTTCCACGGGGCCAACAAGAGGACGCCCCTTTCCTGGGTCAGGGACCACAGCCCCCTGGGCCTGGAGGTGTTGGCGGCTCTGGCCGCCGCCCTGTGAGGATGAGCCATGCCGTGGCCCTGCCCGGCGGGACCGCCAGGGACGCCGCCCGTGGCGGGCCACGACAGGGTCGGAAAAAATGAGGATTGCCCGCGTCGGGCCAGAAAACGGGCGGAAAGCGTCCTCATGCTTGACTGGGTCCCGTCTGCGCAGGCCGATTTCGTCGCCAGCCATGGGAGACGACGCTGGCCCGCGCCTCGGGCCTTCGCCGGGCTTGGCCGCGGGCATGGCGGCATCCTGGGTTTCCCTTGGCCTGGCGATGGACCGGGCACCTCGCGGGAGCGCTGGGCCTGGCCGGGGAAGACGGTGACGGTGTCCGGCGATCCTGTGGCGCAAGGAGGAAGGGGAACAGGGAAAACGGACTGTCACTGTCCATGCGTCTCGCGGAGGGGCGGGTCGTTTCCGGCCCGAGGGCCCGCCCTGTGTCCGGGCATGGGCCTAGGGGCGTCTGGCTGGAAGGTCATCGGCATCATCGCCGGCCATGTGGCTGGGGCGGTTCGGCTCCCAGTCCCCATTAATTCCGTTAATTGTTTGCAGGAACAGGTTGCAACCGTTTTTATATGAGTTATTGCGGAATGTGCATACGCTGATGATGCCGTATGCGCATTCCGCATGTAAATATTCGCCAGAGGTCCTGTCGGTCACGCCAATTTTTAGGCGGAATTTGGGTTATAATGGAAATGGATGGGGAGAATGACCGCCATCACGCTGTATCATGGAACGATCCACGACTTCACGGCCATTGACTTGAGTCGTGGCAGACCGTTCAAGGATTTCGGCAAAGGATTCTATGCCAGCCGCGCGGAATCGCAGGCTGAGCGAATCGCCGTTCGCAACCGTGGCTTCAGGAATGATCTGTTTTTGGGGAATGGCGAAAAACCGGTCGCCAGGGCGTGGGTCCTGGCCTACGAGTTTGATTCTGACAAGCTGGACGAACTGAACGTGAAGGAATTCACCGAGCCTGGCGAGGAGTGGGCGCGCTTCGTCGTGAAAAACCGCTCCAGTCGCGAACGCCGACACGACTACGACGTCGTTATCGGCCCTACCGCGAACGATGACACAAACGTCGTCGTGCAGGCGTTCATGAACCGTGTTTTCGGCGACCCCGACAGCGAGTTGGCGATTCGAACCTTCCTGCGGTTTATTCTGCCCGACAGACTGCCACCCCAGTTTTTTTTCGGGACCTCCAGGGCAGCGGCGCTTCTTAGGTTCATTGGGAGGAGGGCAATGGGATGACGCCAGACGAGAACGCCGTGGCCTTCATAGTTAAGGTCTTGACGGCCAATGTCGCCGAGGAACTCGCGCATATTTCCGGAAAATCGACGACCGAGGCCCTGCGGGAATTTATGGCGACCAAGACGTACGACGTCCTCATGAAGCCAAATTCGCTGCTTTATCGGGAAAGCCCTGCCTGTCTAGTGTATATGGTCGAGGCTGAGAGGGCTGGCGATTGGCGACGTTGGATGGAGGATTGACGATGAGGGTTAATCCTGTTTTGTTCCTGCAAGCCGATGTCACTACCGAATACATGCGCCAGCACGGGCTCACGCCACTGGAGTTCCTCGAGCTTGATCGCCGGCACGGCATCCTGCGTTTTCTTGAGCTTGGCTATGAGCCGTTTCACCTTACGGGAACGCAAGGCGTGGTCGAGGAACTCGAGGACTATATCCGGCGCCGCGAGGAGGAAGGGAAATAGCGGAACGCCTGGGCAGGATCTGACCCAGGCGTTCCGCCAGGGAGCCGGATAGGTATCGGCCAGAGCGATAGCCAGACGTCCGGCCGCGAGCCCGTGATGTCTGGCAGGTGTGCCTGTCAGCGATGGATAAGTGGAGGAAATGGAGGCGAACGTCTTTCCATACCGCCTATGTCGTGTGGAAACGTTTTTCTCCCCGGCACGATATGTGGACATTATTGTAAATAAATGAATTTTTACTCTTTTTAACATTAATCATCGCTATACTATGATTGTTATGCTCTCTCTTCTTTTGGCTTATATGATTGAATAATATTATTAAATTTATAAATTAATGCTTATTTATAAACATGATGAATATATGTTCATATATAAAAATTTAGAAGATAAAATCAAATGATGCTAAAACCTATCAAGGTTGACAAAGATGCATATCCAGTTGAACTTCGGCCGCTGTTGTCAGGCGCGGGGCTGTATGACAGCAGTTGCTCTGGGGAGGCAAGCGTCATCTTCATCGACAGGGACGAGGGCTTCTTTTTGAAGTCCGCGCCGCGGGGAGCGCTTGGGCGAGAGGCTGCGATGGCGCGGTATTTCTACGGCAAGGGCCTTTCGGCTGATGTGCTGGCCTATATCTCCGATGGATGCGACTGGCTGCTGACGAGGAAGGTCCCCGGAGATGACTGCGGGGCTGGAAAGTACCTGAGACAGCCGGAGCGGTTGTGCGATACCCTAGCGGAGCGGCTTGCCCTGCTCCATGGCCTGGATTGCTCCGGTTGCCCGGTCATGGACCATACGGGGCCGTATCTCGCCAAGGCGGCGCATAACAGACTCCTGGGCGTGTTCGACAAGGACCTGTTCCCTCGCGACTGGGGCCATGCGGGCGCTGAGGGAGCCTGGCGGGTGGTCGCGGAGCGGGGACGCCTGCTCCGCACGGACACGCTCCTGCACGGCGACTACTGCCTGCCGAACGTCATACTGGACGACTGGCGGTTCAGCGGTTTCGTTGACCTCGGCTGCGGCGGCGTGGGGGACCGCCACGTCGATGTCTTTTGGGCGGTGTGGACGCTGTTCTTCAACCTCAAGACGGACAAGTACCGGGAGCGGTTCATCGACGCTTACGGGCGTGACAAGGTTGACGGGGGAATGCTTCGCGTCGTCGCGGCCGTGGAGATGTTTGGATAGCGGTCCCGGGCGGCGCTGGGGGAAAGCCTTGGCAAGACGGCCGCGAATCCATGCCGGGGCCGACCTTCCAGCACTGCGGTGCTAAATCCCCACATCGTCTGTCAAAAACCCGAAAAAGACAAGGCAAGTTGTTTCGTCCAGATTATCCGGGCCATGCGTCCATTTTCCGCTCTACATGATCGTCCATCCAAGTCACTCTAAATCATATCCAGTCATCAAAAAAATTTGTATGTTTTTATGTCTTGAACATATAAAACATCAGATAGTATTAATATATATCGCCAAATTGTTGTCATTTGCCCTTGATGCATAGGCGCGCCGCGAAGCCTCGGGGCGACATCCTTTGCCGGGGAGGGGATTGTCCGTCCCGCTCCCCGGCATCCGGGGCTTCGCCTCCCTTTCCGAAAAGCCAATCGCCCGGCGGATCGTCTTGTCGCCCGGCCGCGACTTCCGGACGTTTTCCTGCGGGCCAGGCGGCGCCGTGGACAAGCTTGCCGGCGACGACCCCATGGGGCTCCGTCTTCGTCCCTGGACGTGCCTGGGCATCCAGCGCGGGTTGCGTCCGTGGCCCTGGCCCTGCGGGGGAAGTCCCTTGCCCCGTCTCGGGGATGGCGGGACGCTGGCCAGGGACGCGTAGACGGCCGGGACGGGCCCTGAGAGGCTTCGGGCGGGGCCATCCGCGTCGGCGGTTCCGCAGGTCCCCCCAGGCACGTCGGGTCACGGTGGGTGCCGACGGCCAGGGCTGGGCCGCCCATCTCCTATAGTGATTGACCGCCGTTCCGCCAGAAGGCGCCGCCAGAAGCTCCCCGAGGAGGCCTGGCCCCAGACATCAGCCGGGAAAGGCTCTCCTGGATGGCCAGGCAGGTCTCTCCTGGGGCTCACGCCGATCCATGGGCCCCAGGCCGTGGCCGTCTGGCACCTGGCTGGCCGAGGCCCAGGCCGGACCGGCGCGGGCCGGGTAGGGACCTGGGTTGGGGCGGATCGGCCTTCGGGCCCGCTCGATGGCCTCCGACGGGACCATGTCACCCAGGGATCTGGCCTTCGTGGGCGGCCGCCCCGGGCTGGCCGTCCTGGCCCGGCGCGGCCACGACGCGGACGGCCGGCTCTCCGGATTCGCATCGCCGTCGAGGAGCCGGGCTCCCTGGTCATCTGCGGGGCGAGGCCTGGAGCTCGAGGGCACGTCCCACCCTGGAGGCGGCCAAGGGGTTCATGGTGGGCGCATCCGGAGGCAGTGCGAGCGTTTGGCCCGGGTCAGTGTTAAAATAGGCCAGGGGAGGCTCCCGGAGCCCTCCCCCTGGTGGCCGGCCCCTCTTCGCCAGGGCCATGCGCCGTGCCGGTCGTCGCCGCCGCGTCTAGGGTCGAGGATGCCTTCGGGCGGTATCTGGCCAAGGGGCGGCCGGCCCATGCGGACAAGTCCGGGCCCGGCCCGGGTGAGGCCCTGGGTCTCCCCCGTTTCGCCACGATCCTGGCCCGCCAGGTCAGCCTGGCCCCTTCCATCGCCGCGACGGGGCCTTCCGACCCCAGCGTAGGGAGCGCCACGTTGGGCCCGGGGCCTTAGTTCCCAGGCCTTCCGCGCGGGCCAGACGGCGGATTTCGGCATCCAGGTACTCGGTTCTGCGCCGAGGGCCCTGGCAGGAGGACGTGTCCGGCCCGGACCGGAACTCCAGGCGGCCGACGCGAGAAGGCCCTTTCCTGGGTCAGAGACCACTGGCGCCAGGTCCTGGAGGCGGTGGGGCTGGCCGCTGCCCTGCGGGAATACCAGACAAAGAATAACCGGCGGGGTGCCCTTCCCGGTGGCCCTCCCGGACAGGACGGTCAACACATGTCAAGTCAGAAAAGCATATTGGGGCTCCACCTGAGCCCCAGGGGCGACGGCTCCTCCAGGGTCTTGCTGGACAGCTTCGCCAACGGGGCCAGGGAGGCCGGCTCCGAGTTCAGGATTCTCTCGGTCAGCGACCACCACGACATCGCCGGCTGCCAGGAGTGCGGGGCCTGCGCCGTGGCCGGACAGTGCCGGATCGATGACGGCATGGGCGACTTCTACGAGGCCATCGGGGAGGCCAGCCGCATAGTGGTGGCCAGCTCCATCTTCTTCTACGACGTCCCGGCCCAGGGCAAGGCCGTCATCGACCGCTGCCAGGCCTTCTGGTCCAGGCGCTATGTCCTGGGGCAAGACAGGGAGGGCCGCCAGGACGCCAAGGGCTTCCTCCTGGCCGTCGGGGCCACCAAGGGGCAGGACCTCTTCGCGCCCATAACCCTCTCGGTCAAGTACCTCTTCGACTCCCTGGGCTTCCCCAAGACCTTCGGGACCTTGTTTTTCAGGCGCGTGGAGGATCCGGACGGCCTGACCCTGGACCAGGTCCTGTCGGCCAGGAGGGCCGGCTCCGACTTCGCCTCAGGATAGGTGCCCCGGCTGGGCCCCTGTGGGCGGCCGGAACGTGCCCCCAGGGGCCCAGCCGGGGCCTTTAGGGCCATCAGGAATCGTCAGGGGGAAGCCACAGGGCACCAATTTGGACAGACGGTTCCGGGCGGGGCTCCGGGCCGAATCATATCTTTAGTGGGGGGCACGGCCTCTCGTTCATGGAGGTCGTGCCTTTCCGCGGCCACGGCGGCCGCCTGGGCCTGAGCCTGGGGGCCGTAGCCCAGCCTGTCCCCCGCGCCCTCATGGGCCAGGTCCTGCCAAAAAGCAGGATGGGGTAGGCTTTCCTCAGATTTGCCAGAAACACATGGGGCCAGGGTCTTCAGCAGGTTTTGGGCACCATTGCCACCTTCGCCGACTTTTTGATGAAAAATCGCCGCTTTTGCCATGCCGCGCCAAGCCGGCCGCCTTTAAGAATGCCAGGCAATCCTGTAGACTGCCAGCAAGTACCGGCCACGACAGACGCAGTTGGCGCTGGCCAGCCCGAATCCCGGCACCCTAGGAGGCGCCTGGGGGGACGGTTGGGCTTGCTTCCGGCCAGAGAGCTTTCCTTCACCAGGGCTGGCCTTTGGCCCGGCACCATGAGGAAATCGGGTCGTCCGGGATTCACGTCCTCTTCGGCCTGATCTGGCTCAGCGATGAAGGCCCCCATGCCGCGCCGGTTTATTTGGCGTGTCTTCAGGCCATGCCTGGTTCCCTAAAAGGTCTGTCCAATGGTCTAAAATCGCCAATTTGTCACCCTGCGGTTCGCCTGTCACGACTGCCGGATAGGACGTGGCCAAGACCGGTTGCCTTGTCCCCACTTGGCCTCCAGGCCCTGGCCTGGCCCCAATGAAAGCCCCAAGATATCGAGCCGCCGTTGATTTTGCCGCGATTCGCCAACCACGACTGCCGATTTGAACGGCGCCGCGGACAGCCTGCTCGTCCCCGATTTGGCTCCAAGAGCTGCCAGAGCGGCCTGTTTCAGAAAAGACGGCATCCGGAAAAGGACTGGCGGTCATGGGGTGAAATCAGATGCGGCAAGGGAGCGATGCCGGGGCCAGTTCCTCGCAGCATTGAAATTTCAGGGTAAAGCCCGATCTCCACAGCTTGAGGTGCCACGCCGGCGGATATGGGCAGAAGTTACCGTTCGCTCCGATGAGGACAAATCGGCTCTGGCGGATTTGGTCGCCAATGAGACGGCGGAGGCCCGCTAGGCCCCGCGGGCAAAACAATCCTGATGGCCATGGACGGCCTATCCGACGTCACTATATGCCCGGCCATGAGGATTCGCGTCAATGCGGCTGCCAAGTGGAGAAAACGTCCCAACTTGATGGGGCTGGCGGGGACCGTCAATGGGCCACTCCCAGGGCACCCCGAAAAGTCAGCCCTGGGGAAAGAGGTTGAGGCTCCGGCCAGCCCTGAGAGGCTTCACCGGCGGGGAAAGACCTGATGGGAGGCCTTTTCAGGTGTCGGCCACATAATCCTGGCGTGGACGTGGCCTCGCCGCGGCGTTGGGGCATGCCTATTGGGCGACTGTCGGCGAGGGCAATAATTCCTGCCGAGCCTTCCTTGCGACCCCGGTCCAGTCATCGGGGCCGCCCAGGCCCTAGCCAGCCATTCCCGGCATCAGGATTGACCTCCAGTCGGGGTGAAGGGGCATCGGGAACGGTATCCTCGCCACGGCGGTTTTCGCCCTGGCCAACCAGCCAGCGACGGCGAGAGGCGCCAATGGGTTTGTCTTGGGCCAAAGAGGTCGTCCAGCGATGGGATGTGGTGCCGTTCTCGTCGGAAAGCGTCCCAATCGCGGAAAACGAGGGTGAGTCCCGGCCTCCCGGGAGGGCCAATTGATGGTTATGTTCTGTGCCTCGGCTGAACTTGGGAAGACAGAGACACGATGATTGGCGCAAAGATGGAGTCATTGCGAGCCTGCCTCGCCTTCTCTCTGGCCTTTATTTCTGGCGAAAGGACATGAGGCCAAATTCAAAAAAACGAGGAAAAGCCTTGAGTGCAAGGCTTTTCCTCGTTTTCTCGTTGAGGGCGACCCAGTCGACGGGCAGGGGGGAGCGTAACCCTCGGCGTCGCGGATTAGGCCGCCTGGGTGACGGAAAGGCCCCCTGTCCGGCCCTGGGCGGGGAAGGCGCCGGCCCATCCCGGCGGGGCCGTGGAGCTGACGCCCTGGGGCTATCGTCGGGGAGCCCGGCGAGGGTAGAAGCCGGGGAACCTGCGGGCGCCGCCCAGGCCCAAGGCCGCCCCAAGGACCATCACGGCCGTGCCGGTGGCCAGGGGCTCGGCCCAGAGGACGTAGCGGGTCGAGGGCCTGAAGGAAAAGGGCATGCCCGGGGCGGCGATGAGGGTGCCTGGGGCGACCGCCTCTTCGGGCCAGATCCCGGCCGAGGAGGAGGCCTCCAGGATGAGGGGGAAATCGGAGGGGATGGTGCCCAGGTCAGGGGCCCAGGGCCGGGCATTGACGATGGCGCCGGCGGCCTGGGCGGCCTTTTCTGGATCGAGGTCGTGGATGATCGGCCGGGCCCCCAGGAAGGACAGGTGGCTGGCCGCTGAACGCCCGACCGGGCCAGCCCCCAGGACCAGGACTTCCCTGTCCCTCAGCTGGCCCCTGGCCATGTGGAAGAGGACCTGGGCGAAGCCCTGGCCGGTGGCCGGGCCATTTTTGGCGATGGCCCTGGTCCCCAGGCTCTGGCAGATGAAGTCGTCGTCCGAGGAGGTCAGGATCAGGTCGGCCCCGAGCTTTTTGGCATCGAGATGCCCCTGGGCGTTCGGGGAGCCGATGACGGCCTGGCCGCCCATGTGGGCGACTATGGCCGCCAGGGCCTCGGCGAAGCCGGGTATGATCCCCTCCCCGGAAGTGTCGGGGATCACGGCCACCGCAAGCGGGGAGGACAAGAGCCCCCTGATGGCCCACATGGGATCCCTGGCGTCCAGGGCCCTGGCGGCAAGAGTGACCAGGTCCAGGCCGGCGATGGCCAGCAGCTCCCGTTCAAGCCGGGGCAGGTCCTGCCCAAGGCCGCATATGTCGGAGGGAACGAGCCGGGTCATGGCGGCGGGGGGCCGGGCGGGCTCCCAGGGCTAGCAGCCGGCGGCCTCGTGCTTGTAGGCGGCCACGACTTCCTTGACCTCGGGCAGGTCCGCCTTGACGGCCTTCTCCACGCCCATCTTCAGGGTCAGCTGGGCCATGGGGCAGGTGCTGCAGGCCCCGGTCAGGCGGACCTGGACCACGCCGTCCTTGATGTCCACCAGCTCCACGTCGCCGCCGTCGGCGATCAGGGTGGGACGGACCTTGTTCAGGGCGGCCTCTACTGCTCTTTCGTCCATTTTGGCTACTCCTGGCCTGGCCTTAGGGCCAGGCCCGCATGTATGGGCTCCTGGGGGACTTCCCCGGTCCGGTGGCCAGGAGGCCGCGGGAGCCCGGTAAAAAAAGAGCCCCGGGAAGGGCCCGGATCAGAAAAAACCGAGATGATTTCCTGCCACCAGCCTCTGGTGGCGGTCGCCTTCCGGCCAGGGGCGCAATAAGACCACCAAACCGAAAGAGCCGGTTTGACAGTCTAGGGTCCTCCGACTGGCGTATGATCCAGTTTACCAAAATACGGGAAATTTTCAACCCATGGGCCAGTGTAGTCCCCACATCTCGTTGAGGTCCAGGGATGTCCAAATCCCCAAATCATGCCCTATTGAATGAGGCAATAACTTCTCATGATGCCAGGGGCTGGCCTCACCCCGAAGGCATGAAATAGGGGATCCGATGCCCAGGATTTCCGTCCAGTCCTAACCGACCGCCACGTTACCTGGCTGTTTTCGCGGAGATGACATGCCCCGCGCACACGCCAGCGGGCCACTTGTTTTGTGTGGATTGATGTCAATCATCTATTGGTGGCGTCGAAAAAGGCGTGATTCTTTTTAGTTTATCATGACAAACTGACAATAACTTGCTTCGCGATTTTCCCCTTGAACCCCGAATTGATGCCTTGAGCTCGCACGGTAATGTAACCTCCGTCAGAACTGACGGACAGGTAAAGGGAAAATCCTCGACGCCACATATTT
>JAISEK010000032.1 GCA_031264145.1 Deltaproteobacteria bacterium | reverse complement strand
TTTTTATTTTTGACTGATTTTTCTTTTTTTATAATTTCATTCTTCACATCTAAATATTGACTTTGCTCAATTTTATCACAAATCTCAGTACACCACTCTTCACATTTTTTTGAGTTATTGTCAAAATATAACTTGCCTAATTCCCAGATTTTTTCAGAAACATGATAAAAATCAAGTATTTGAGTCGCATCAGGATATAATAATTCTTTCATATTGCTTATCCATCTAGCTCCATCACTAATTAATACTGTTTCCTTATATTGTCCATAATTATTTCTGCAAACACTTTCAAAAAAAAGTTTTTGAAATCCTGAAGCAGATCCTATATATGATGTATATTCTTTTTTTAAAATTTTATGTTGAATTTCTTTTTTACCACGCTTGTTTGTTCTTATTATTGATTTAATATCATTAGAATTATATACCATACCGAGCTTATGTTCACGCCAACCTGAATCATCTTTATCTTTCTTTTCCCTTGTATGAATCATTGCACCGTCAACTTGTAAATACAATACTCCTTCTTTATTTTGTAGATGTAAATTACAATTTTTTTTGTAAAAAGATTTTGAATGTTCAAAAGATCTTGCTAAATCATGCTTGAAAATTATATATCCTATATGACTAATAACATCACTTATGGTACAAACATCAAGTTTTATTCCACAATAATCATCGAGATCCTTGGAAGCAACACGAAAAGACCTTGCTTGCTGGGCTATTTTACTAACCTTTAACATTGCATCAACTGTCATCTTGAAAGGCAGGGCGGATAAGCCAATAACTCTGTCTAAAGGATAAACTCCATAGCAACCATCACGCTGGAAAAGCCGCTCGCGATCTTCTTTGGAGACAGGTGTAAGAAGACTCCTAGTAATAGTTATTTTTCTACGTTCTGCTTGAATTTTTATTGAACTACGTACATTATTTCTCAAATTTATCCCATAAGTTCTATATTCTTCTTTTGTCTGTTTTATTATTTCTTTTTCATTAATGTTTGAAAAAAAATAACTCAACATACTGTTATCTAAAGACTCTATATTTTTATTAAATTCTTTAAAATTTCTATCTAACCTATCTAAATTAATAAAAGACTCTTTATCATCTGTCATTGCTTCCATATTCTGAAAAAAATCCGAATACATAGTGTGGACTTCATTAATTTGTGCTCCGGGAAAAGGGTTTCGTGGGTCCATCTGTTCGCCTCCACAAAAAGTATCAACGAAACTACTATAACACAAGAAAGCTTAAAAACCTAGTAAAATTCTGTGCACCCAAAACAGCTTCTTCGCCTAAAGTTGCATCTGGCGCCAGCCGCCAACCGTGGATGGATGGCATCGTCGCCCCCAAACTCATGGGCAGGGGAAAGATTCTGGTCGACGATAACGAATTCATGGCCCCGATAGATGCCGAATGGGAATCGGCCGGCTCCAGAGCAAATAAGCATGATTGTAGTTGATACCCATGTTCTAATCTGGATGCATCTGGCCACGTAAAAATTGTCCGATGCGGCCGTCAAGGCCATTTCCGAAGCCGACTTCCTGTTTATCCCTTCGATCAGTTTATGGGAAATATCCATGCTGGTCAGCTACCATCGCCTAGAATTACCCTGTCCGCTGATCGATTGGCTGGAACCGTCTGTGCCCTACCCAAAATCAAACTTCAGGAAATCACTCCAGAGATCGCCGCCCTAAGCGGCACCACCGTCATGCACGGTGACCCTGCCGACCGCCTCATCGCCGCCACAGCCAAAATAAGCCTCCATCTGCCCTTGATCACCGCCGATCGCCGAATTCGTGATTTAGCCAGCTATGACAGCATCTGGTAAGAGCCAACGAAATAATAGATGATACAAATTATAATGTTTTTAAGGTAATATGGTTATAGTTCCAATCTCCATCTAATTCAGTGCGGATCCGTTTTATTTTTGGGAGGTGGTCTAGTACCATGTTTTTTCGAATTGGTGTGGGTTATCCCCACCCGTTCAAACCAAGAAAGACAAGGCGCTAGGCCGTCACCAAGATTTCCTCTCAAAAAAAAACGCCTAGGCCAAGGCCAGACGCGATATTTATCTATATTTTTAGACAGAAAAAGACGACGAAAGAGCGAACCAAATCCGGGATGTTGAAAGAAAGCTGCCTTTAACGGGCTAAGAGATAGAGCAAAAGCCAATTCAGTCGGATTCATGAAGAATATGATGAAGCCGCCATTCCCTCATCGCCATAGCTTGATTCTAGCTAACATCGTGAAAATAATGACCAAAATAAACACAACAAGATTCGCACCACTCATAATATGGCAAGAATCAGACCGAGCCAACAGTTGCTCAAAATGTATCTTTTATATATACAAACAGCCTATAACAATCGTGCTATTGAAATCGAAGCGATATTTACAACGCAAAATGCTCTGATTTTGGCAATAAGCCTAGAGCTGACCCAAAGTAGCTATTTCACAAGTGCCCTTGATTTCTTTAAAATAATCTACATATGGGTAGCTGTGATCTAGCGTGATATCCTGTGACTGTTATTGGTACCGGAGGTCGGGGTCGAACCGACATGAGGAAACCTCGCAGGTTTTTGAGACCTGTGCGTCTACCAATTCCGCCACTCCGGCAGGCTTTTAACGCTAGGGCCGTGGTGATCCGCAGGGGCCATGGGGATCCGAGAGCCCTCTTGCGAAAGCCTCTACCAAGAAGCGATCGGCCGATGAGTTTCGTAGCCACTTTCTTTGCCAAGAAGGCTGAAAAGTTATGTCTGGCGGAGAGAGAGGGATTTGAACCCTCGGTGGGGTTTGAGGCCCCACACACGATTTCCAATCGTGCTCCTGAAACCACTCGGACACCTCTCCGCTGGAATCTCTGATTATACTGAAAGGCTCCTTATTGTCAAGCATTTTTCCAGGCCCGCCCAGTCCCCGGGCGGTAACCGTGCCGCTTTGCCTAAGGGCCTGTTCGCCCGGGACGATCCTGGTCCATGGCTCTATGGGCGTCACTGTCATTCACCCTCTGACCAGTCCGGCAACGGGGCCAGTCCCTCTAAGGATGGCACATACTCCGCCAGGACAACCGGGCGTTGGGCCGCGCTTGGCCGGGAAACGGTGCTGGCCCATCCGTCGTCGTATCCGCCCCCGCGGGTTCAAATCGAACCCGCGGGGAAGGGGCCGCCTTTTGGCCAGAGATGCCCAAAAATTACTTTGAGGCCGTGGCCTGGGAAGGCTGCAGAGGGGTGTAGAGGTTGCTGTAGGATATTATGACCGAGCGGCCCTGCTGGAGCATGCCGCTGCCAGGGGCAATGATCACGCCCACCACCAGATCCCTGGTGCCGTTGTTGTCGAAGTCGGCCAGCTGGTAGTCAACGGCGGGCCCAGGCAGCAGGTTGGTGCTGGAAAAGAACGGGACCAGGGACAGGTTGGAGAACTTCATGGCCTCAATGACGCCGCCGTTGAAGGCCCGCATGTTCTTCATGAAGGGGATGCCGCCCTGGTTGTTCTTGGCCACTATGACCTCGTTGGCCCCGTCGTTGTCGAGGTCGGCGAAGATGATGCGGCTGGGCAGATACTCGACGTCCTTGCCCACGTCAACGGAAGTCTTGATGTTGATGTAATTTATGGTGCCGCAGTACTCGAAGGCGCTCTCGGTGATGATGTCGTCCCGTCTGTTGCCTGAATAGAGCCTCAGGTGCTCGTCAGGGAATTTCACCGCCGCGATTACGTTCTGGCCGGAAGGCCCAAGCTTGCCCATGTTGAAGTTGTAGAGGTTGATGCCGAAGGGGACGTCGACCTTTTGGCTGGTGGTTACCTTCCCGTCCTTGAAGGAGGCGAAGTAAACCGCGCCGCTGTAGGCCGAGCTGGAGCCGGTGGCGCTCTTCTGGACGGCCAGGGTCCTGTTGCCCGGGCCGCCAAAAACCCTCATGTACCAGGGAATGTAGGCACCCAGGACCTGCAGTTCCTTTTGGCCGCTGAAGGAAAGGACGTAGGAGGAGGCCCCGGAACCGTCCTGCTGGCAGCTGAGGATGATCTCATGCCGGCCGTCGCCGTCAGTGTCATAGAAATCTATGGACAGGATCTTCTGGGTAGAGGGGACATTGAAGGTGGCCAGCTGTTCCAGCACATCGCCGCTGCGGCGGGCGAAATACACGTTGTTCAGCGTGGCGTAGACCAGCTCATTTTTGCCGTCGCCGTCGGCATCGGCCACGTCAAGGCCCACCAGACGCTCATTGATGTAGCTGCCGTGCCACAACGTGCCCTCGACGATCCTGGACTCCTGGGCTATGACGAAGTTGGGATTGAGGGGAGAGTCCTCGGGAGGCGGATCGTGCCCCAGCAGGGTGTACGATGGATGGCGAACCTTTGGCTTTTCCTCATCGGCGGCCATGAGGCCTGGCGCCGAGAACACGATGGCCAAAGCGATTATGGCCAAGGCCGACAAGATTTCGGTGGTCTTATTCATTCTGGTGATTCCTTTTCGGCAGTCGCTGATTTCTGACCCCTGGGGGCCGTCTCCGGGGTTGTTGGCCTCCTTGGTGGTCCAGCACAAATTGCCAAGACAGGCCATTATCGCATATATAGTGGTTTTTTGAAAGCTTGAAATGGGAAAACAAATTACCTGGTGTTTCAGATGACAAAATATTATAACCGTAGAGGGATACTTTCAATATCACTTAAAAATTCTGTTAATCGATCCATAATTTCACTCTTATTAGTTGTCATAAAAGATAGGCCGGTATAAAAAGTACCTTGTTGGATACGACTACCTTTCTTTTCAACCAATAATCCTTCTATAATATTATTGGAATCAAGATACATGGTCATGGCCAGCGGCATCTGATCGGGCAGCTCGACCGTGGAGGCGGCCAGGCAGCCCCCCCAGGACAAATCCAAAAGCAAGCCCTTGGCGACTATCTCGCAGCTGCCCTCGGCCTGGTGCATGGTCACCGGGATGTTGACCGGGTAACGCTTGTCGGTCCTCAGGTTGGAGATCTCCACTTTCGCCGGCCAGGAAAGAAAGGCCAGGGCGAAGGGCCGGCTAATGGAGGCTATTATCTCGCTGGAGAAGTAATAAATCTGGCCTCGGTTTATGAAATTTATGGACCACTGGCTCCGCTCCTCCAAGACTATGGGCAGGCCGTTGACCCTTGGCACCTCGATGACCAGGTAGCGGCCTGGCCGGCAGCCTATAAGGACGGAAGTCCATTTCGACTTGGTGGTCTCCAGGGCCAGAAGCCTTACCCGCTGGCCAGGGACCAAAGCCTCGGCAGAAAACGTCTGTGTTCCGGCGCTCATATTGCTAGTCGCGAATTATCCCAAAGCCGACCACAAGGTGGGCTTCCGAAGGGCAGTGGTTCATGGCTTAAGCTTCAAACCAAGCTCCACGGCCCTCAGGAGGTCCTTGGCCGGAACGAATTCAGGGTTCAGTTGGATGGCCTTTTTAAGGGCATGGCTGGCGGCCTGGGGATTGTCGATCTCAAGGTTGGCCCTGGCCAAGTTGAAGTATATGTTCTCGTCCTCCGGATGGACCAGCATGGCCTTCTCGTAAGCCTTGATGGACTCGTCGAAGCGTCCCTGGCGACGATAGATGATACCCAAACTATTATATACGTTGGTAGTGTCGGGACGCAAGGCCAAAACGGTGTTCAGGATCTCCTCGGCCTCGCTGTCCTGGTTCTGGTTCAGGTGGAGCTCGGCCGCATGCTCTAGGCACTGCTCGGCGTCCTCCACCCGGCCCAGCTTGTGGTATATGAGCCCCATCTGCTTGAAGGCCCTGGCATGCTGGTGGTTTATGAGGGTAGCCTTCCTGAAGCTCTTCAAGGCCTCCTCGAAGTTTCCCCTCATGCTCAGGATGTAGCCCATGTTGTAGAAGACTTCGGCGTTGGCGTCGACCTCAAGAATCTCGTTGCAGGTCACCAGGGCCTCCTCCAGCTTGCCGCTTTCAATCTGTTCCTGGCATTTAGTCTGGAGCTCCTCGGCCATCTCCAGCTTTGGGTCCATGGTCTGGTTCAGGGTCTCGCTCACCTGGCGCTTGAAGGTCTCGGCGTCATAAGGATGATGGAGGATGCTGTCAACGCCGATGCGGCCCAGCTTGGTCATCGTCCGGTCGGACAGTTTCTCCCCGTAGACTATGACGATGCTGCGAAGGTCCTCGATGGACTCATTCTGCCTGATCATGCCCAGGATGGCCAGGCCGTTTACGTCGGGAAGATCCTGGCTGATGATCAACAGCTCCGGATGGAAGTTCTTGATCATGGCCACGGCCTCAGACCCGTTCTCGGCATGGAGATGGTTGAAATACCCCAGTTCCTGCAGCATGTTGGCGTTCCTGTCCAACTGCTCCAGGTTCGAGTCGGCTAGAAGGATGGTAGGCTGGCCAGTGATTGGCTTCACTATCTTCGCGCCCCCAGGTGGACAAAAGGCCGGCCCGCGGCCAGGCAGCGGGCCCCGGAAAATGGCCTAAGGATGCCTGGCCTTTTGGCCCAAGCGCTCGGAACCTGTTCCCGAATCCTAGAGGGACAGGGGGCTGGCCAGCTTGCCGACCACGGCCGAGGCCGCCGCCGCCGCCGGGCTGACAAGATGGGTCCTTGCCCCCCGGCCCTGGCGGCCCTCGAAATTGCGGTTGGAGGTGCTGGCGCAGCGCCGGCCCGATGGCACCAGATCCGGGTTCATGCCCAGGCACATCGAGCAGCCCGGCTCGCGCCACTGGAAGCCGGCCTCGACGAAGATCCGGTCCAGGCCCTCAGCCTCGGCGGCCCTCTTGACCGGCCCGGAACCAGGAACGACCAGGGCGGTCAGGCCCTTTTGGACCTTGCGGCCCTTGATGACCATGGCGGCCAGGGCCAGATCCTCCAGGCGCCCGTTGGTGCAGGAACCGATGAAGACGTAATCTATGGGGATGTCGGAAAGCCGGGTCCCAGCGGCGAGTCCCTGGTACCTCAGGGCGTTCTCGGCCGCCAGGCGCTCGTTGGGGTCATCGATTGACCTAGGGTCGGGCACCGTTTCGGAGAAGGAGAGGTTCTGGGCCGGGTTCGTGCCCCAGGTGGCCACGGGAACGACCTCCTCCGCCCCAAAGCACAGTGTCCGGTCAAAAACGTGGCCAGGGTCAGTGGCCAAGGCCCGCCAGTGCTCCACGGCCAGGTCAAAATCCCGGCCAGCGGGGGCAAAGGGACGGCCGCGCAGATAGGCGAAAGTCGTCCCATCGGGGGCGATCAGGCCCATCTTGGCCCCACACTCTATGGCCATGTTTGAAAGGGTAAGGCGGCCCTCCATCGACATCGATTCGATGGCCTGGCCCCGATACTCCAGGGCATGGCCTGTGCCGCCAGAAACGCCCAGAAGCCTGATGACGTGCAGGATTAGGTCCTTGGCGGTCACAAGGGGACCCAGCTGGCCGGAGATCTCGACGGCCAGGTTCCTGGGCTTGGCCTGGAAGAGGGTCTGGGTGGCCATGACATGCTCGACCTCGCTGGTCCCTATGCCGAAGGCCAGGGCCCCGATGGCCCCGTGGGTGGCCGTGTGGCTGTCACCGCAGACGACCGAGTGGCCGGGAAGGATCAGGCCCTGCTCGGGCATGGTCACGTGGATGACCCCTTGGGCCGGGTCCCGATCGCCAAAGAAGGTCCCGATCCCGAACTCGGCCTGGTTCCTCTCCAAGGCCGCCAGCTGGGCCTCGGCCACGGGATCCTTCAAGGGCCGGCCGCGATCGTCGGTGGGGATGGAGTGGTCGATGACCCCGCAGACCAGCTCGGGCCGCCTGAGGCGGCGCTCGGACAACCTAAGGCTCTCGAAGGCCTGGGGCGAGGTGACCTCGTGGATTAGATGGCGGTCGATGTAGAGAAGATCCGGCTTTCCCGGCTCCCTTTTGACCAGATGGGACTCCCAGAGCTTATCCAGCAGACTAGGCATTCGATTCTCCCACGACGAAAAAGGCAAGACCACTTAAGGATTGGGGCAATTGACTCGCAACGCAATACATATTAGACAATAATAATCTGACATGCGAGCTATGTTTGCTTATTTCAAATATATTCAAAATAAGAAAATGACTAAACAATGTATTTTATATAATAAAACATTAAAATACAGAAAATAATTTGAATAATTCTTGATTTTTATTTCAGGTTAAGCTCAAGATAGAAATTAATTTTCATAAAAAACAAGAGCAAACTTATTTTACCATAAACAAATGGTTTTGTCCTCTTTGTTTTTTGAAGCCAAGGGCGAGGTGGTCGTGTCAGGCCAGGCCATGGATTGCGGCGGGAGGGGAAAGAAAAAAACCGGCCAGGGACTGGCGGCCCTCGGCTAACCAGGGGGGCCATGGCGTATTTTGCTTACGGCCATAATACCAAAATTAAACTTCCTCGGCTACCTCTTTATTGATTTGCTCAATAAATTTAACCAGATATAATAGCAAAATAAATCTGCCTGACCGCTACCTTTGGAAAATCAAGGCCAAAATGATCATCGGTTCGCTCATGGGCCTAGGACATTAGATATTAATTTATTTTATTTTTAGTAATAAAAATTAAATTTATATATCATATACTTAATAAAAATAGTTTTTTAGCTCTAATATATGACCGTCTCCAAGACCGAGGCCTGGTCCTGGCCAAGGACGCTGACCTTGGCGGATCGTCCTGGAATATTTTGTCCCGGTCCCTGTTGTTTTTCGTCTGACTTGATGCTATATTAAAAAGTAGTCATTTACATGGATCACTTATAAATTGTGACACTAGTTTTAACATCAAATATTAATGATAACATATTTAATTTTTATAAATTTGTATATTTATATTTAATAAGTTACTGTTTTAAACGATATCGACATATCTTCATCCTATAACGTTCAGAAAAACCTCAATCCCCAAGCCCCCATCGCCAAGGTCCAGCCGAGGGAACCGTCAGGACCCAAGGCCGAAAACCCCAAAAAAACCCCCAGGCTTGAGAAAACCATGCCAAAATCCCCCAGTCCCGGTTTAGTCCTGGCCGTGGCCTCGCCCTTGGCCTTCTCCCTCTTCAACGCCGGCGTAAGGGTCATTTCCGAGGAAATGACCGTGTTCGGGCTTTTGCTCCTCAGGGGATGGACGGGCGTGGTTCTGGTGTGCCTGGCCTCATGTTTCCTCAGACGATTGCCCTGGGCCAATCAACCGGGGTTTTTGTGCCTGATAGGATTTCTGGGGGCCCTGTCGACCGTCTTCACCACCTCGGCCTTCACCATGGTCCCCCTCTACCAGGCGGTGGTCATCCTATACCTCTACCCTTCGCAGTCCGTTGTCCTGTCCGCCATCATCAACCGCGAGGGCGTCGGCGCCAGGGATATCGCCGGCGTGCTCGTGGCCTTCGCCGGCTGCGTCGTCCTGGTCTGGCCCTCCGGGGCCACGGGCCTGGGCCTCCGGCTGGGCCACCTTCTGGCCTTTGCCGGCGGGGGCCTCTATGCCCTCTCCATAGTCCTTACCCGCCGCCTGGGCCAGGGCAACAGGGGCCTGGAGCCCATATTCTTCTACAGTCTCTTCGCCGGCCTGAGCGCCCTGCCCCTGGCTTTCCTGGCCGGGCAGGGCCTGGGCCTGGACAGCCTGGCCGAGGCCGGGCGGGGCTCGCTTCTGGGCCTTTTGGGCTCATCGGCCCAGCTCCTGGCCTATCTGGCCCTGCGCTACCTGCCGCCCTTCAAGGTCGGGGTCATCGGCAGCCTGGAGATTTTGGGCAGCGCCCTGTTCAGCCTTTTGTTCTTCGACGACAGGCTGGGCCTCCAGTCACTGGTCGGCGGCATCATGATAATCTACGCGGCCTTTGGCTTTCACCATACCCCCAAGGCCCCTCCCCTGGCCGGACAGGGCCAAGGCTAGGGCCTTTCGGGCGTCGCCGTCGGTGCCGCCGGGCCCTGGCCGTGGACTTGGGCCCAAAAAGGCCGCAAGGACTCAGCCCGGGCAACCGGCGACATTCCCTTTCCTTGTTCTCAGATTGGCTATGGGGAAGTTAGCGGGACCCCCTACCTCTTGCCGGTCTGGGGCTGGCTGAGGAAGTTGGTCAGCAAAAGTGGGTTGCGCTTGACATGGTAATGATGGGCCTTCTCCGGGTGCCGGTGTTCGGCGGTCGCGTGATTGACCCTGGGATAGGCCAGCCCAACGGGATCAAGGCTAGGGGCGACGTTGGGATCGATGTTGGGGACGATCTGGCAGGTAATGGTCTTGGAGTCGAACTCAGGCAGGCTATCGGTCGGATCGGACTCCAGATGGCCCTGGGAAAGGCCAAAACGGAAAATGAGCCGGCAGACCTTCAGGGCCGAGTTGGCCAGATCGATGCCGCCCCTCTCCACCAGTGGTTTGAGGAGGTCCAGGACGATGGTCGAGGGCGAGATGTCTCCCAGGGACTGACGGCCCAACGAAGGCAGGATGTTGGACTTCAGGAGGCTAATGGTGTGCCTGAAGCCGGTGCTCCAGCGCTTGTCGCCGTTGTGGCCCAGCCAGGCGCAGGACAAATCGCCAAAAGAACAAATCTTTTGGGCCCTGTTGGGGTTCAACGGGCCCTCCTCCAGGAGCTTGGCGGCCTTCTCCCTGGCCGCCAAAAGACCCAGCTCGGGAAAGGAGCCCAAAGTCGCCTGCATTGACCGGCCCATGGCCCTGGCCCTGAGACGCCATTTCTTCAAGCCGCTCGGCAACACCTCCAAAAACAAGCCTGGCTGGCCGCCGGCGGCCATGCGGTAACTTTTGGCCGCCGGTTTGAGCCCATCTAAAATAGCACGGTTAATTTTTGTCATAAGTGACCTCGTGTGACCCAATTTTGCTAGGGGCTATTTTCCCACAGTGAAGTAAAATGTCAAGACCAACCTAAAAATATAACCTTTCGTTAACATTAATCAAAAATATTTGTCAAACAAAAAAGTCAAGAATTACCAGGCTTCTGGCCCCACTAGCTGGCCACCCTATCGGGAATATCCATGTATTTTGACTTTTTTCATTTTTGCCCAAGGCCTCGGCGGTGCCTCCCAGAGGTCAGGCCAGGGGCCAGACTATCATTAAAATCGCCATAATAATACATATAATACCGTTTAATAAATATTTTATATGCCAAGAGGATCTTTTTTTATAATTTATGACCAGGCGGGTAACCCCGACCCGCCAGGACCGTCCCCTGGAGCCCGTCCACACGGCTGGAGGCCGGATCAAAAAAAGCCGGCCCAGGGCTAGGCCCAAGGCCGGCTGACGGACGCCCCCAGGTGGGTAGGGGGCGGAATTCCGTCCCCAGCCACCGCTAAGACGGCCCTATAGCCTAAAATCGCGATCCCCGTGCTGGATGGCCGTGAGATGGTCGGCCACCAGGGCCCGGATCTTGAGGTTGGGGACCTGGTTGATCTCCGTCTCGATCAGGGCGTTGCCCAGCCTGGCCGTGTGGGGCGAGGCATAGTCCATGAGGTACTCCTTGAGGGTCATCAAGGCGTTGGGATGGCAGCAGTTGAGGATCTTGCCGCTCTTGCACAGGGCCATGAACCTGTCCCCGGTCCGGCCTTCCCGGTAGCAGGCCGTGCAGAAGCTGGGGATGTGCCCCAGCTCCATCAGCCAGCCGATGACCTCGTCGAGGCTCCGGTTGTCGCTGACCTCGAACTGCCTGGAATCGTCCTCCTCGGCCTCGGGCTCGTAGTAGCCGCCGACGCTCGTCCGGCTGCCCCCGCTGATCTGGGAGATTCCCAGATCCAGGACTCGGGCCCGGCACTCCTTGCTCTCCCTGGTGGAGACGATCATGCCGGTGTAGGGGACGGAGATGCGGATGCAGGCCACGATCTTGGCGAACTGGTCGTCGGTGATGCCGTTGGCGAACTGGTCGGGGTCGATATCGTCGGCCGCCCTGACCCTGGGGACGCTGATGGTGTGTGGCCCCACGCCGTGCACGGCCTCCAGGTGCTCGGCGTGCATGAGGAGGGCCGCGAACTCGTAACGGAACATCTCAAGGCCGAAGAGGACGCCCAGGCCAACGTCGTCGATCCCGCCCTCCATGGCCCTGTCCATGGCCTCGGTGTGCCAGGCGTAGTCGTGCTTGGGTCCGGTGGGGTGGAGCTCCTCGTAGCTCTTGCGGTGGTAGGTCTCCTGGAAGAGTATGTAGGTGCCTATGCCGGCCTCCCGGAGCCGCGCGTAGTTCTCGACCGTCGTGGCCGCTATGTTGACGTTGACCCGGCGGATGGCCCCGTTCTTGTGCTTGATGGAGTAGATGGTCCCGATGCTTTCCAGGATATACTCTATTGGGTTGATGGTCGGGTGCTCGCCGGCCTCCAGGGCCAGGCGCTTGTGCCCCATGTCCTGGAGGGCCGTGACCTCACGGACGATGTCCTCCTGGGAAAGCTTCTTGCGGGCGATGTGCTTGTTTTTCTGGTGGTAGGGGCAGTACAGGCAGCCATTAACGCAATAGTTGGAAAGATACAGGGGGGCGAACATGACTATGCGGTTGCCGTAGAAGTCCTGCTTGATTTGGCGGGCCAGGGCGAAGATTTCCTCGTTTTTGTCATCAAGACCGCAATCCAGAAGGACCATGGCCTCACGGTGGGTGAGACCGCTCCGCTTCCTGGCCTTTTCCAGTATGGAGCCAATCAGGGCGGCGTTGGTGGCGTTCTTTCTGGCGTACTCCAGCGTGTCTAGGACCTCTCCGTGATCGATGAACTCGGTGGCCTTCCTGGACTTTGGATCATACATTTCTGAAACTCCTTCCGGGTCGGGCTGTCCTTCCCCGTTAGCGAAATGGCAATGTAGAGGGCTCAAACGGCCCGTCGCTCCTCGCCGGAGAGGCCGGCGTAATCCCCACGGGTCACGGCGATGTCGTAGCCAATGCTGAGCATGCGCCTCTGGATGCAGAACCGGCACTCGGCCGCCTCGTCTCCCGTGCAGATCTTGTTGTCGTAAAGCAGATACTTGTTTCTGACCCCGACAGGGGAAAGGTTGGGCATGATGACGTTGGCCCCGGCCATGACCCCCATCTCGCGGCCGGTCGGGGAAATGGTGCCCAGGGCCGTGGTGGCCGGAAGCAGGAGCTTGGGATCCAAGAGCCTCAGGATGCCCAGAAGGAAAACCGTCAATTCCAGCGATCCGGCCTCCCTGCCGGCGAAGGGGGTGTCCTTGTGGGGGATGAAGGGGCCAATGCCGACCATGTGTGGCCTGAACTCCTTGATGAACAGAAGATCGTCGACCAGGCAGTCGGTCGTCTGGCCGGGGCTTCCGACCATGAAGCCGCAACCGACCTGGTAGCCGATCGACCGCAGGTCCTCCAGGCAGCCAAGCCTATCCCTGAGGGACATGCCGGCCGGATGTAGATAGGCGTAGTGCCCCTCGTTCCTGGTCTCGTGGCGCAGAAGGTAGCGCTCGGCCCCGGCCCTGAAGAGCCGCCGGTAGCTCTCCCTGTCCCGTTCGCCCAGGGACAGGGTGATGGCGCAGTCGGGGTAGGCGGCCCTTATGGCCCTGACGATCCCGACCATGCGATCGTCGGTGTAATGGGGATCCTCCCCGCCCTGGAGAACGAAGGTCCTGAAGCCCAGCTCGTGGCCCTGCCGGCAGCAGGCTAGAATCTCCTCCTGGCTTAGACGGTATCGCTCGGCAGAGAGGTTGCTCTTGCGGATGCCACAATAAAGACAGTCGTTGCGGCAAAAATTAGTAAACTCAATCAAGCCTCTAAGGAAAATATCCTTGCCATACACGGCGTGGCGCACCTGTCTGGCCTTGTCGAAAAGGTACTCGGCGAGTTCGGGGGTGCGACCCTCGATGAGGGTGAAGAATTCCGGACGCGACAGCGTGCCGTCGGTCATGAGCCTATCAACCAATGAATAATTGTTAATCATATATTTAATCTCGTTTTTGGTCAATAAGAGTAAAAACTAGTCGGTTCTGCTAATGAAATTGGAGTAGGCTATCTTGGCCGTGACCCCGGGCAGCTTGCCGATCTTGCCCGAGATGGCACTGATGACGCTTTCCGGCGCATCCACGGCCACGCTGATGATGTTGATCTTGCGCTGGCTATAGGGGATGCCCATGCGGCCAATTATATACTCGGAATAGTTGTGGAGGACGCGGTTAAGCTCCTCGACCGAAGCTGGGTTCTCGACCACCAGGCCGATTATGGCCACCCTGGTATCCATTGGCGGGGCTCCTTTACGGCCAGGGCTTTCCGGGCCCCCTGTGGTCCCGGAGGCCCACCGGCCAGGGCAGCCAGCCGGATGTGTCAATCGCCGGGCGGCCGAGTTCCGGCGAGGTGATCGGGCGAAAAAAAGGCGCCTTTGAATGCAAAGACGCCTGGACTACCAATTAGCGCCTTCCGTCTCGAAAAGTTGACTCGACGTCAGGTTTGGCAATGTCGAAAAATTCTTAGGCCCACAACCGTCAAAGGGCCTACTTGGAATAGTAAGTCCCGATGGTCCCCTTGTCAAGCATTATTTTTTACTTTTCCCGTTGGCTGGGTCAGCTCCTCAGGCCTCCGGATTTCATATCCAAAACACAGCACAATTACAAAAAAAACCGAAAACCCATGTTCCTTACCGATGTCGGAAAGAGGCTCGTATGGCTATTGGGGCAATCACAGCCAGATGCCAGGGCACTTTCCCTGTCCCGCCAAAGCCACAGTGACCGCCCAAGTTCAATCAAGGCGACATGTGCCGGGCGTGCCGGCCATCTGACTTTGGACAATTACCCTTCCGGCCAGCCGGCCTGGAATATCCACCAAGAAGGAACTGGATGGCCACGGGCGCCTCAAAAAACCACTGCAATGGGATGGCCCAAAATGCCGTCGCCCAGATTAAGTTGGCAGGCCAGACCATCCGCCTGGATGCTTAGGCGGCAGGGAGACCGACATAATGGACTGGTTCATAATAATGGCATCCTCGTAGTTCAGCCAGGATAGAGCGCAGGATTCCTAATCCTGGTGTCGCACGACTTCCCAAAGTCAATGACGGCGGCGAATGCCTGCCATCTGGCCTTGGGCAATTCTCTGCAGCCCTGTCGATCGCGAAGAACTCCCAGGAAGGAACGGAACGGGATGGCGAAGGGCCGCCAAGCTACAGCTTGCTCCCCAAAAAACCATTGTATGGGACGGCCAAAAATGCTATCATGCCCGAATTATGCCGGCCAGACAGGCCATCAGCCGATATGCCGAAACGATCTGGAATCTGGACAGGCTTTAGGGCCTTCACAATAATGTCGCCCTCGTAGCTCAGTTAGGATAGAGCACAGGATTCCTAATCCTGGTGTCGCGTGTTCGAGTCACGCCGAGGGCACCACTAAAATCAAAGGGGTTCAGCGATACACGCTGAACCCCTTTGATTTTTTGCTCCAAATTTGCTCCAATGACCCAAAAGGGAGGAGCGTATGGCCAGCATCAGAAAACGCGGCCCCTACCAATGGGAAGTCCGAATCCGTAAAAAGGGAATGCCCGTCACCTGCAAGACGTTCGAGACCAAATTCGACGCGGAGAAGTGGGCGCGGGAGATCGAGTCCGAGATGGACCGGGGCGTCTACGTCTCCCGGACTGAGGCCGAGACCACCACCCTCCGGGAGGCCCTGGAGCGTTATATCGAAGAATACCTGCCCCGCCTGGCGCACAGCCAAACCAACGTCTACAAGGCCCGGATGATCCAGCGCCACCGGCTGGCCGAAAAATTCATGGCCGCGATTCGCGGCAAAGACATCGCGGAATTCATCAGGGAACGGCAGGACGAAGGGGCCTCGGGCAACACCATCCGGCTGGATTTGGCCCTTTTGTCACGGCTGTTCAACGTGGCCGCCAGTGATTGGAGCATGGAGAGCCTGGTCAACCCCGTGGCCCGCGTCAGCCGACCCAAGCTGCCCAAGGGCCGCGAGCGCCGGCTGGAGGCGGATGAAGAGGAGCGCCTCCTGGCCGCCGCCGGCCCGGAGATGCGCCTCATCATCGCCCTGGCCCTGGAGACGGCCATGCGCCGGGAGGATCTTTCCACCCTATGCTGGAGCGCCATCGACCTGGACCGCCGCACGGCCACCCTCTTCGTCACCAAAAACGGCGAAACCCGCACCCTCCCCCTGTCGCCCAAGGCTATCGAGATTCTGGAAGCCATCCGGTCAGCCCAAGCCGCCGCGCACGCGAAAAACGGCCGCCCGCCGAAAGCGGACGACCGCGTCTTCACCCAGAGCCCCTCTGCCATCACTCAGGCCATGCGCCGGGCCTGCCGCGAGGCTGGAATCGAAGGCCTCCACTTCCACGACCTGCGCCACGAGGCCACCAGCCGCCTCTTCGAGAACACCGACCTGGACCTGATGGAAATCAAATCCATCACCGGCCACAAAACCCTCCAGATGCTGGCCCGCTACACCCACCTGCGGATGGATCGGCACGCGGATCGGTTGGCGGGGGCCAGGCGTTGAAGAAAGCCGTCCCACAATTCGCTTTACCTGTAATGGCTGTCTATCATCAACACGCATTTGATGCGGGGGAGATTGTTACGGATCTTGATCGCCTCGACAGCATCGGGATTATTCAGAATCGCGGGCGAGGCCAGGATCAGCGCCTCCAGAGGCCTGGAGAGCCGGATATTGACCCGGCCCCTTGGATACTGGTCATATCGGGATACGTCAAAATCAGCATCTTTCAAATCCGCAAATTCCTGACAAACGCCGGGCCAGGTGGAAACATGATCGAGACCGGAAGAGACCACCCCGATGCCGTAGTCGGGCCAGGCGTCATAGTCCGAGGGAAAATTGACCAAAGGCTCGTTGAGGAAAGGGATCCACCAGAAAATGGAAACCTGGGGCTTGGGATGGCCAGCCTTTCGGGGCTGACGTTCGGGGCGGCTTGGCCGTGACGCATGTGCGGGATGCCCTGCGCTCACGAGTCATCTCCTCCATGGTGAGGCCTTTCGGCCTGGTTACAGGGTTTCCGACGGCTTGAAATCCAGCAGCCGCCAGTAAGGGGTTGGCAAGCCGGTACGGGTGGAAAATTCGAGATGGAGGATCAGGTCCATTTCGATTTCGCATTCGTCGAGCCGGTGGCCCAAATCGAAGCCCACCACCGTCAACCGTTGGCCCCGCCCAACGTAAATTATCATTTTCAGGTGCCGGCCGGCTCCGGCGGAGGCCGTCGCCGCATGGCAGACGCGCGCCGCGTGCAAAGCCACCACCGGCGCCGGATTCCCCGGACCGAACGGAGCGAGCCCGGCGGCCGATGTGGCCAGACCGTCCAAATCACCCGGGCTCGCCGCCATCATATTCCCAGCCGGCTCCGGCTCCGCCCGTTGACTGGCGGTCAGTCGCGCCGGTTCCTCCGGAGCGCCGGGCCTGAGCGGCTCGGGCGCGGGCGTCGCATCCGACCGACGGACGAAAGCCTGACGAAGATCGACCTGGCACCGTTCGGCAATGACCAAGGTGTTGGCCAGGGCTTCAGGCACATCCTGAAAACGTTCCGCCATCGCGGCGGGCGATTTGAAATGGAACTCGTTGGTGGGAAATCGTCTCCGGTTTTCATCGTCGACGGTTTTGCCGTCCCAGAGGGCCAAGAGATGGTCATGGGCCTCATAATCATCCTGCCGCAGGTAGTGGCAATCGTTGGTGGCCACCAGCGGGAGCCCCAGACATCGGGCCAGTTCGATGAGGCCCCGGTTGACCTCGTCCTGTTCGGGGAGGCCGTTGTGTTGCAGTTCCAGGTAGAAGCGGTCCTTGAAAATGGCGGCGTATTCCCCGGCCGCGCGAGCGGCGGCGGCCGGGCTCCGGTTAAGGAACCGCCAAGGCACCTCACCGGATAGGCACCCCGAAAGGGCAATGACGCCCTCACTGTGACGGGTCAGGAGGCCCTTGTCCATCCGGGGCCGGTAATAGAAACCGTCGATGTGGGACCGGGACGCCAGCCGGCGGAGGTTGCGGTAGCCTTCCAGATTTTCGGCCAGGAGAGTCAGGTGGTGACGCTCGTCGATGAGGTCTCGCCGCCGAAGGTCGGCGGTGACATAGGCTTCCACCCCCAGGATGGGCTTTACTCCAGCCGCCAGAGCCGCCTGTTAAAAGTGATGGACTCCGAACATGTTGCCGTGGTCGGTGAGGGCCACGGCGGGCATGTTCATCTCCCCGGCCGCCGCGACCAAATTGATTGAGGCGTCTCGAAGGCTGTAGTCGGAATGGACGTGAAGGTGTACGAGAGACATGGTGATGCTCCAACAGATGGGCCGTTGGCCCATGGGTCGCCCGTCATTTCCGTAAATACGGCAACAGGATAAACGCTTCCTTGACTTTTAAGTACACCATGGAATTGGGAAAATAATCCGGCGGCCCGATATACATTCTCTGTTCATTAAAAGCTTCATCGACCACCCTGGCCACAGCGGCGGAACGAGATATTCCGGCTTCGCATTGGGATATGAATAATTTCACATCTCGCATCTTATATATAAAATCGGCTATCTCTTCAGCTTGTTCATCACGTATACTTTTCCCGCCCGCAAATTCGAACCCTTCATCTTCAGCGTCAAGGAAAGCAATGGGCAGATACCCTTGGCAGTTTTCATTATAAATGAGCGGGGATTCGACTCTGTTCCAAGAATAATCGCTTATGGATAAATAGGCGTAGGAACAATCAGGCAGGGAACCGTATTGTTGCCGGAAATCTTAAGCGTCAAATCTGCTGAGGATCATAATTTTCATGGTGCTTCGCCTCCTCTATCGGAAGTCGGCTCGATACGGTTCCGGGGTCAGCCTGCGCTTTGGAGCGTCACTTCATCGATCACCAGAATATACAGGTGATCGTCGCTCGTTGATTCCAGGTAATCCAGCCGGGCTAGAAGAAGAACCTCCAGATTTCTTTTTTGTTCGGCACCTTGGCGTTGAGGCGGATGCTCACTCCCTCACGGGTGAAATCGAGCGTTGACCCTTCGAGCAACGGTTCGCCATAGGTGAAAATCGCGGCATAGCCGTCCGTCGCTGCCGAAAATGAACAGGGTTTCCCGGTGCCCTTCGGGATCGCTCAACACTGCCTCTTTGGCGACTTGGCAACCCTGGGTGGTGCGGCCGCGGCACTGGACATACCAGCCCGGCGTAAATCCAAACTGTTTAATGAAGTGTTCTTGCATTTTCCGGGCTCCGGACAGCGGGTCGGCCTGGAGCCCGGTGGCCGCCAGAAGAATGATGCCCAAGCAGATCAGCAGCGCCTTGAATTTCATATCCATTCCCCTATCTGGCCGGGCTGAGGCGTTCCAGCCGCTCGGCCTGTTCCGTGGTGCACACGACCAGCCAAATCATCGCGCTGACCCTGGCGTCGGTGCCGCCCTCCGGGTCATACAAGTAATCCCCATAAGCGTCGCGGAACTGTATCCAGGCCCGCTGGGCCGTTCGCAGCTTCTTGGCTTGCTCCTCGGACTCCCCGGCTCGGACCTTTTTGTAGGCCGCGTTCAGGCGGGCGTCCTGCTTCTCGTATTCAGCCTGAAGGCAGTCGATCATATCCGGGACCACGCCGCCCGTGTTTTCCAGGCACTGAAGGCATTGACTCGACAACCCGTCCTGGGCCATGAGAACGGAAATAGGTGCGGTCAGCATCAAAGCGGCCGCCAAGAGAAGCGCTTTCATGCGAGACTCCTTATTCTAAATTTCCAGCCACTGGCCGTTGGCCAGGATTCGCATGTTGGGAAAATCGTGCTGATGTTCACGCCAGGCCTCGCCGTGGATGGGCACGAGCATTTTCGGGTTGAGGGCCGTGGCGAAGTCGCGCAGGAGCGCGGGCGAGGCATGACCGCTAGTGTGGATGTAGATCGGCCCGCCGCAGGGACTCATGAACTCAATCAGTTCGCGCAGCGGCTCGGTGATCCGGGATTCATCCAGATACCCGCGCCACTGCGACCAGACCCAGGCGTCGTCGGCGCTGGGGATGACCTGCCCCCGGTAGCCCGACACCAGACCGGGACGGATCATGGCCACCCACAACCCGGGACGCTTTTCCAGGGAACGGGCCGGGATGGCCGCCCGTTTTTCGACCAGCCCCGGCACCATATCCTCGTAGTCCAGCCCGGCCAGTACGCGCTTCATTTTGGTGGTCACTACAGCGCTGATGCCGCTCCCGCGTTCGATGTCCGGTAAACCTCTGGTCAGCGTGGCCATTTCCCGCCACACGGCGGAGCAATACAAATCCGGCACCAACACCCGGCCAGCCCGCCGGGCCGCCTTGTAAATCGTCACCATGCGGTCGATGTTGCTGGACGACCAGGTGACGAACACCCGCCCCTTGGTTTTCCGGAACAGGTCACCGAAGCGCTCTTCCAGGTCCTCTTCCGTGGCCGGCGGCGGGGCCTGGGCCGTCCCCAGGTTGGTGCCCTCCATAATCAAGGCGTCCACCCCGGCCGGAGGGTTTTCCACCAGCCTCCGGGTCAGAACTCCTTTGCGGCCGTGGCCGCGAAAGTCGCCGGAGTAAAAAACGCGGCGGCCATCCACATCGATTTGCAGCGCGTAGGCGTCGAAGATGGAATGGTCGATCAGGTAGGGCCTGACCGTGAACGGCCCCAATTGAACCGACGCGCCGGGCTCGCTCGGCCAGATATTCAGAGGCCGAGTGAGCGGGCCGTATCCGGGATTGAGGCGCAAGAGCGTCGCCGTGGCCCGGCCGCAATGGACCGGCCACTGGCTCGGCAGTTCCGGCAGAAGCCCCCAGTGGTCGGCATGGGCATGGGAAATCAGGAGCCCTTCGATATCGCCTTCCACATCAAGGCTGGGCGGCGGCACGGCTTTTTGCCGGGTCTCCAGTTCCAGAGGACGCCCGGCATCCAGGATGAGGCGGCGGCCCTCTTCGGAAACGATTTCCACGCAATTGCCGCCGATGGTTTCAGCGGCCTGGTGTGTGCAGATTTTTACGCTCACGTCACATCCCCTCATAAAAGGCGGCTGTGGCCACGGTTTCTGAATGCGCGGCTTCGCGCAGCCAGTCCGGGCCCAGAATCCATGACCGCCTGCAAGAGCTCGTGCACGCGGATGCGCTGAAATTGGAAAAAGAACTGAAAGCGGTTTATCCCAAAGACCATGCCCATGGCTTTACTCGTGAAGCCTTCAGGGCACTGAATTGGTCCCACTTGACTTCGCCGACCTCGCCGCTGAAGAATTTGGCGGCCTACCTCAAGGACGAATTGCCTGAATATGATTTGAAGGCCATAAAGTGGGACCAGGCCTACCGCCTTGTCCTGGAAGTCTTTCACGGCCCGTTCGATGACGATGTGAACCCTCTGTACCGCCAAGCTATGGACGCCTACATTCATGATCGCGTATACTTCGAGCCCCTGGTGGATATCCGGCAACTGGCCCTGGCCGAAGCCTGGCTGGCGGCTTTGAAAAGAGACCGACGGCGGAAAGGTGACGGCGAAAAATTAATCCCCATTATGCCCTTGACGGAATGTGGGACGAGTGTTATTATTTGATTGGAAGGTGACGGTTTATGGTTGAGACCATTTGGGAAGTTGAATTTACCGACGAGTTTGAAGAGTGGTGGGACGCATTGACAGTGGCGGCCCAAGAATCCGTCGGCGCCAAGGTGCAAATGCTGGAAGTACTCGGCCCCAGCTTGGGCTATCCCCACAGCACTTCCATCAAGGGTTCCCGCTATCCGTTGCGAGAACTCAGAGTGCAACATCAGGGCGACCCCCTGCGCATTTTATACATCTTCGATCCGCGTCGGACAGCCCTGTTGCTGCTGGGCGGCGACAAAACCGGGGACGATCGTTGGTATGATAAATTCGTGCCGTTGGCGGAAAAGATGTATCTATCCCATTTGGAGATTTTGAAGGCGGAAAACTGACCCGGCCGAACTGAGAGAAAAACATGGCGAAGAATTTTTCTATACTGCGGGCCAAGATGAGCCCCGAAAGCCGGGCCAGAAGCGAGGCTCTGGCCGCCGAAATGCTGGCCGTCATGGACTTGGCCGAACTGCGCCGGGCGCAAGACCTCTCCCAGGGCGAACTGGCCGAACGGCTGGACAAGGGCCAGCCGGCTGTGGCCAAAGTGGAGTCGCGGCAAGACCCGCACGTCTCCACCATTCGGGAATATGTCGAGGCCCTGGGCGGCCGGCTGGACCTGGTGGCCCACATGCCCAACAACGAGACAATCCTACTGAAAAGCCTGTCGTCGAAGAGCGAGTAAGCCCTGACTGGGGCCGCAAGGCCATGCTTGCGCATTCATATTCAGCAGTGAGCAGAGCTGTTGATTGACGCTCAGCGCCCTGATTTTTTGCTCCATTTTTGCTCCACCGGGATTGGAAAACGGATCGAAACCGTGAGCATCCATGAATGCTCAAAGCCTTACAGGGCAAAGAGTGCAATTGGCAACATGATGTAATCATTTGCTATTCATAGAGATTCCTAATCCTGGTGTCGCGTGTTCGAGTCACGCCGAGGGCACCAACCACCAATTTTTAGCAGTCTTCATGCCTTTCCAATTCTCCTCAAACCCCATGGCTTACGTGGGGTTTACTTACTTTATGCCATCAGCAATATTCAAATATTCAAAGTGTCATAATTTTCCTTACAGACCAGAGTTTTCCGGCCTACCACATCCCCAAACCGGCCATGCAAAGACCAGACCCATGAGTCAGGCGGGTAACGGTGGCCATATGCCAGCGAGCATCCAGGAGGTGCGTCAATGATCGGACCGGTCAAACAGGACGGTTCTAATGTCATTATTTATGATAAAAATGGGCATTTTGTCTCTTCACAATATCACGGCAATACTGGCAACCCACGTGATAGATAAACCTAGAACGAAAAACGAAACTCAATATCCTTTTTAGGAAAAATATTTCTATATGAACAATATTGTGTCTAGGTGGAAAACAAGGCCTTGCTACCCGATGCCGGCGGCCCCAGGTCATTGGCCCAGCAGGCCCCTTAAGTACTGGCCGTAGCCGTTCCTCAGCAGGGGCTCGGCCAGTTCCCAGAGTTGCCGGTCGTCTATCCAGCCGTTGCGCCAGGCCACCTCCTCGGGGCAGGACACCTTCATGCCCTGCCTTTTCTCTATGGTCTGTATGAACTGCCCCGCCTCGAGGAGCATCTCGTGGGTCCCGGTGTCCAGCCAGGCAAAGCCGCGGCCCAGGATTTTGACCCTGAGCAGGCCCTGCTCCAGATACAGGCGGTTTAGATCGGTTATCTCCAGCTCGCCCCTGGCCGAGGGCTTGAGCCGGCGCGCCAGCGAGGGAGCCTGCCCGTCGTAGTAGTAGAGCCCGGTCACGGCGTAGTTGGAGCGGGGCCTGGACGGCTTTTCCTCCAGGCCGAGGGCCCTGTGGTCGTCGTCGAACTCGACCACCCCGTAGCGCTGGGGATCGTTGACGTGGTAGGCGAAGACCGTGGCCCCCGGCCCGTCCTGCCCGCAGGCCTCCCTGAGGCGCGACATCAGCTCGTGGCCGAAGAAGATGTTGTCGCCCAGGATGAGGGTCGAGGGCCCGCCCCCCAGGAACTCCTCGGCGATCACGAGGGCCTGGGCCAGGCCGTCCGGGCTGGGCTGGACGGCGTAGGCCAAATCGATGCCCCATCTCCGGCCGTCCCCCAGAAGTCGCCGGAAATGCGGCAGGTCCTGGGGGGTGGAGATGACCATGATTTGCCTCAGGCCGCTCATCATGAGGGTGGCCAGGGGGTAGTAGATCATGGGCTTGTCGAATATGGGCAAGAGCTGCTTGGAGACGACCAGGGTGGCCGGGTGGAGCCTGGTCCCCGCCCCGCCGGCCAGGATTATGCCCCTGCGCTGGGCCGTCATCGCCCACCTCCCTGGCCCGCGGGCCCCTTCCGGCCCTGGCCGCCGTCAATCCAGGAGTAGTGCCTGTCCACCCAGGATCGGTATTCCCCGCTCTGGACGCTCTCCACCCACTTTCCGTTGTCCAGGTACCACCTGACCGTCTCCCTGAGGCCGGAGGCGAAATCGTGCCTGGGCTCGAAGCCCAGCTCGGCGGATATGCGGTCCGGGTTCACGGCGTACCGGCGGTCATGGCCCGGCCGGTCGGCAATGTGGGTGATGAGGGAGCGCCGGGGGCCTATCTTGGGATCGGGGGCCAGCTCGTCGAGGAGGGAGCAGATGGCCTCCACCACCTCCATGTTGGCCATCTCGGCCCGGCCGCCTATGTTGTAGGTCGTCCCCACCCGGCCCCGCCGCAGGACCGCCATAAGGGCCTGGGCGTGGTCCTGGACGTGGAGCCAGTCGCGGACCTGGAGGCCGTCGCCGTAGACCGGCATGGGCTTGCCCGATAGGCCGTTGAGGATCATCAGCGGGACGAGCTTTTCCGGGAACTGGAAGGGGCCATAGTTGTTCGAGCAGTTGGTGGTCAGGACCGGGAGCCCGTAGGTGTGGTGGTAGGCCCTGGCCAGGTGGTCGGATGAGGCCTTGGAGGCCGAATAGGGGCTGTTGGGGGCATAGGGCGTGGTCTCGGAAAAAGGGGCCTCGCCCGGGCCAAGGGAACCGTAGACCTCGTCCGTGGACACGTGGAGGAAGCGGAAGGCCGCCAGCTCCGTGGCCGAAAGCCCGGAAACATGACTCCTCAAGGCCTCAAGCAGGTTAAACGTCCCGACGATGTTGGTCCTTATGAATTCGGCCGGCCCATGGATGGAGCGGTCGACGTGGGACTCGGCGGCGAAATTTATGACCGCCTCGGGCCTTCTCTCGGCCAAAAGGCGTCCTACCAGGGCCCGATCGCCTATGTCCCCGACCACGAGCTCATACGAGTCGGCGGGCAGATGGGCCAGGTTGCCCCTGTTGCCGGCATAGGTCAGCTTGTCGAGGTTGACTACCTGGCCGCCTCCCTGGGCCAGCCAGGCCAGGATGAAATTGGTGCCGATGAAGCCGGCCCCTCCGGTGACCAATATGGGCACTGCGATCTCCTACGCGCAAGGGACTTGGGGATGACTGGCGGCCGCCCCGGGAGGGCGCCGGCCAGGAAAAAGGAGCCCCATCCTGGCGGCCCTGGAGGCGGCCACTGGCGCCATTATAGCCCCTCGGGGGCCAAAACCAAACCTATGGGTCGAGGGGAGGGTCCCGGCGATCCCCTCAAGGGACATGGCCGCCCGGTCCCCGCTGGCGCCATCCCCGGCGGCCTGGGCCGGGAGGCTCGGGATCGGCCTGCCGATCGTAGCCCAGGGGCACCCTCCTTTGTCCGCGTAGGTTGTAGTAGGCCCAGCCAGGCCCGTCGGCCTCCCTGACGGCCAGAAGGCCGTCAAGGCGGAGGACGCATTGCCCCTGGCCGGGCATGGCCACCCACTCGCCGCTCCTGTTTATGAGGCCCCAGGAGCCGTCCAGGGAATGGGCCGGGGTAAACTCGGTCGGCCTGCCCTGGGCGGAGAAATCGCCCAGATAGGCGAACTGGGGCTCCAGGACCCACTGGTCCAGCTCGTTCAGGAGGCCCATGCTCCCATCCTCAAGCCTGAACCTGGCCAGGCCATTGGCCCCGAACGGGCTGACCCTTTGGTATTTCGGCCCGATGGCCCATTGGCCCAGGGCATCGGCGAAGCCCCAGAGGCCGTCGGGATCCGAGACGGCCACCAGGTCGTTGGACGAGGGCCCGGCTGCCTGGCCGAAGCTGGGCGCCACGACCAGCGCCCCACTTTGGTCAATCAGGCCAAAGAGCTCCTCGCCCTCGGGCATGGCCGCCGCCAGCCCGTTGCGGCCGAAGCTGCGGGCCTCCCTGAAGCGGGGCTCGATGGCGAACCGGCCATTCTGGTCCACGTAGCCGAAGAGGCCCTGGGGCGACTTGACCAGGGCCAGGCCGTTGGGGGCGAAGGGCCTGGCGTCCAGGAACTCGGCCTCTATGGCGAAGCGCCCCTCCCCGTCGATGAAGCCCCACTTTCCCTCCCCGGTCATGACCGCGGCCAGGCCGTTGCCGGAAAAGCCGCGGCTCCTCCTGAAGCCGGGGCCTATGGCCCAATGGCCCTCCCCGTCGATGAAGCCGATGTTCCCCAGGGCGTCCTCGGCCTCGGCCAGGCCGTTGGGAAAAGAGTCGGAGACCCTGGCGAACCAGGCCTCGGGCGGCCTGGCCCAGCGCCCATGGACGTCTATCCGGCCATAGGCCTCCCCGAGGATGACCCAGGCCGTGCCGTCGGCCCCGAAGGGGTTGGCGGCCATGAAGACGCTGTCGATGACCATCACGTCGCCCTGGCTGGCGTAGCCGTAGAGGCCATTGGCCCCCTCGGCCGGGTAAAGGGGCCCCTGGGCCCCCCAGGGCCCCTCCTGGGCCCTCGTGGTCGGGGAGGCCAGGCCCGAGAGGGCCACCAGAAAAGCCAAGACGATGGGCAGCAAGGTCCTTCGCACCAGGCACCTCCCTTCGCAGGTCAGGGCCAAGCCCGACGGAGCGAATAGTCGCCTCAAGGCGTGGATACGATGTCCGGCCGATTGCCGGGCCAGGACTGGAAAGCCGGCAGTGGCGCCCTACCCCGGTCCCGGCCCCTGGCCCTCGCCTGGGCCTCCCGGGGGCCGACCGCGGCCGGCCCCGCGGCCGGGGCTCTCCAGGAGGGTGGCCGGCTTGAGACGGTCGGCCCCGAAACGGCGGTTTATGTCGTCCATGGCCGCCGACAGCTTGGGGTCGAAGGTCGGGGCCCTGAGGCCTGCGGCCTCAAAGAGGTTGGCGGGGCCCCACGGTTCCCTGGCCGGCCAGAGGCTGGAGGCGGAAATGCCCAGAAGCCGCCAGGGCCCCTTCCTTTCCGAGGGAAACAGCTCCAGGGCCAGCCGATGGAGCTGGACGTGCTGCCAGATGGGCTCCCTGACCGTCCGGGACCGGGTGACGGTCTTGAACCCGCTGTCCCTGGCCTTGACCGTGACGGTGAGGGCGACGAGCTTTTCCTCCCTCAGGCGGGCGGACACCCTGACGGCCAGGGCCAGAAGTTCCCGGCTCACGTCCTCCGGCCCCTCCAGGTCGACGGCGAACGTCTCCTCGTTGCCGATGCTCTTGGCCTCCCTCGACGGCTCCACGGGCCTCTCGTCGACGCCGTTGGCCAGAAGCCACAGGTGGTGGCCGTTCCGGCCCAGGCGGGCCTGGACGTACTTCTCCGGCAGGTCGGCCAAATCGCCGATGGTCCCAAGGCCCATGGACCGCAGGGCCTTCTCGGTGACCCGGCCGACCCCCCAGAGCTTACCGATGTCCAGGGGCCTGAGGAAGGCCAGCTCCTGGCCCTCCCCGATGACCGTCAGGCCGTCGGGCTTCCGATGGCCTGAGGCTATCTTGGCCAGGTGCTTCAGCGTCGAGACACCGGCGCTGATGGTCAGGCCGGTCTCCTCCCTGACCTCCCGCCGGATGAGGACGGCGATGGCCTCGGCCGGGCCGAAGAGCCGGATGGATCCGGTGACGTCCAGGAAGGCCTCGTCCAGGGCCAGGGGCTCGACCAGGGGCGTGTAGCGCCTGAAGATGGCCATGACCCGCTGGGAGATCTCCTGGTATCGCCACATGCGGACGGGCATGAAGACGCCCTCGGGGCAGAGCCTCTTGGCCTCAAGCGAGGGCATACCGGAGCGCACGCCCCGGGCCCTGGCCTCGTAGGAGCAGGTGGAGACCACGCTCCGGGGCACGGCCCCGCCGATGATGACCGGCAGGCCCTTGAGCCTGGGGTCGTCCAGGGTCTCGACCGAGGCGTAAAAGGCGTCCAGATCGAGATGGATGATCCACCTCCGGGCCCCCATGGTCAGGACCTAGGGCAGCCAGTGGAGGCGTTCCTGGTCAAGCTTGACCATGGAGACCGGCCAGCCCTCCCCCGAGAGCGTCAGGCGGCCGGCCGCTGCCACGTGCGGAATCTCGGCGTCCGAGAGATACGAGGCCGGGCCCTCCTCGCTGGAGGCGGCCAGGGCGGCCAGGGTGGCGGCGTCGTAGGCCACCACGGCCGCCCAGCTGGGCTCGCGGCGGTGGAACTGGACGAAGCGGCGCCGGAACTCGGCCAGGACCTTGTTCAGGTTCTTGCCCGAGCCGATCTCAAGGGGCAGGGCCACCTGGAGGTTCTTTATTTCCACGGCCAGGTAGGAGGCCCCGACCTCCCTGAGGGCCAGGGAGGTCGGCATGAGGAAGGTCGCCTTCTTGAAGCCCGTGGAGCCCAGTATGGGAGCCGCCCTCATGGCCAGCCTCGGCGGCAGGGCGACCAGGATCCAGTCCTGGGGGACGCTCTTGATCTCCTGGAGGACCTTCAGATCCCCGGGCGAGTCTATGGGTATGGTGCTGACGTTCTTGGCCGACATGGCCCTGGGCTTGGAGGGCTTGGGGTTGGCCTTGGTCGGGGCCGGGGCCTGGGGGTTCAGGAGGGCCTCCCGGAAAGCCTCGGACAGCTCCCGCTGGGCCGGGTCCGGCCCCTCCAGGATGTAGACGTGCTTGATTCTTTTGCCAGACCTGGGCACCTCCTTGGCCAGACGCCGGCCCTGGGCCGCAGGATCCGGGAGGAGCCGGACGAACCCGTCCCCCAGGCCCTGGGTCTCCTGGCTCTCGATGAAGGTCAGGAGGACCGGGGCCCCGGCCCTGGAGTAGAAGGGGGCCCCAAGGGCCAGGCTCGTCTCGAACAGGTGCCCCAGGACCACCACGGGTGAGCCAAGGCTCCTCAGGCGGTCGGGGAAATCCCGCGCCGTCTCGTCGATGGTCTTGAGGTCAAAGCCGCCGCCGAGGTTCCTCAGGGCCAGCTGGGCCCCCAGGACGGCCTCGGAGCCAAAGACGGACCAATGCCCGGTCTCGGGGATGGCCATGACGAAGGTGGGCCGGCCGCCCGGCGGGGCCAGGAGAGGCCGCGGCGGGGCGGCGGCGGGCGGCCCTTCCGGCCGGGCCCCGCCGGCCACGGCCTCAGGGCCGGGATCGTCCAGGCCAGGCACAGAGGACGCGTCCCCTGCCTCGGGGCCGGGGGCGTCCAGGCCAGGCGCGGCCGCGGAATCCTGGGCCATGGCGGGCCCTGGACGGAAGGGATCGGTAAGGCCCAAAAGCCCCAAAAGGAGCCCGGTCGCGAAAACAAGGGCACCCGGGCCCAAAACGCGGTTTGGCATGTTCATGGCGATAACCTTGGCAATGGGATTCTGTCGGCAAAACCAATCAGTTCTCCGCCTGGCCTTTCCCCCGGCCGATGCCGCTCGGCGACAGGCAGGTGCCTGCCGCCTTTGGCCTTGGGGGTCCCCAAGCACTTACGGTTCTCGTTTTTCGCGGATAGTTCTGGGCAACCGCGAGAAAAGCCAGGCAAATTCCGGCCCCAGATAGCCAAAAATCTACTTCCTCGTCCTTGTCCTGGCCTTGCCGGCGGGACGCCTGCCGGCCGGGGCCTTGGCCGCGGGGCGCCTGGCCGAGGGCCGCTTGCCCGCAGGCGCTCGGCCCCGGGCCCGTTCCCTTTCCTCGGCGTGGCGGCCCCTGACGAGGAGCCTGACCGGCACCAGGTCCAGGCCAAAGGCGGCGCGCAGGCGGTTGGCCAGGAACCTGCGGTAGGAGAAGTGGACCGAGTCGGGCCTGTTGGCGAAGGCCACGAAGGTCGGGGGCCGGGAGGAGGCCTGGGTGGCGTAGAAGAACTTGAGCCTCGCCGAGCCGACCTGGGGCGGCGCGTGGGCGGCGGTGGCCTCCTCCAGGACCCTGTTGACCTCGGCCGTGGAGGCCCTGAAGCCGTACTGGACCATGATCCGGTCAACCAGCTGGAAGATCCGCCCAAGGCCGGCCCCGGACAGGGCCGAGCCGGTGATGACCGGGGCCCTTTCCTGGAAGACCATCTTCAGATCCAGCTCCCGCTGGATGGCCCGGCGTGTCTCCAGGCGTTCCTTGACCGCGTCCCACTTGTTGAGGAGGATGATCAGCGGGCGGCCCCGCTCGTCGGCGTAGCCGGCGATGTGGGCGTCCTGCTCGGCGAGGCCCTCCAGGGCGTCGATGACCAGGATGGCCACGTCCGAGCCCTCTATGCCCCCGATGGCCCGCATGACGGAGAGCTTTTCCAGCTTCTCCGAGACCCGTCCCTTGCGCCGGACCCCGGCCGTGTCGACCAGGACGTAGGGCCGGCCCCCGTGGCTTATCTCCACGTCGATGGCGTCCCTGGTCGTCCCCGGCCTCTGGTCCACGACCAGGCGGTCCTGGCCCAGAAGGCGGTTGACCAGGGATGACTTGCCGGCATTGGGGCGGCCAATCACGGCTATCCTGGGCGGGGCGAGGGCAGGCCCGGGGTCATCCGGGGGGATGGGCTCGAGGCTCTCGGCCAGGATACCCCTCAGCTCCTCCAGGCCCAGGCCATGGGCGGCCGAGACCGGGACCACCGAGTCGAACCCCAGGGCGTGGAACTCCAGGGCGGCCGCCGCGGAACCGGGATTGTCAATCTTGTTGACCGCCAGGACGGAGGGGCGGCCCGACTCCCTCAGCATCCGGGCCAGCTCGGCGTCCTGGGGGTGGAGACCCAGAAGCCCGTCGACGACCAGGACGGCCAGGTCGCATTCCCCCAGGGCGGCCCTGATCTGGGAGGTTATGGGCCCGGCCAGGGGATCGAGGTCCGAGAAATCGAAGCCGCCGGTATCGACCAGAAGGCCCCGGCGACCGTCGATGACCAGGCTGGCGTAGTGGCGGTCCCTGGTCACCCCGGGGCGGTCGTCGACCAGGGCGGCCGAGCGCCTCAGAAGGCGGTTGAAGAGGGAGGACTTGCCGACGTTCGGCCGTCCGACTAGGGCGATCATGGCTGACATGGGGCCTCCGCCAAGGCCGCATGGGCTTGGTTGACCAGTCCGGACACGAGGGGGAAGGCCTTGGGGCCGATTGTCCCCAGAAGGCCGGACATCCTTGACAGGGCCGGCAGGACGTAGGCCGCGTAGGAGGGCCGGCCCAGGACCTTCCAGAGCCTGGCGTAGGCCCCGGTGGCCTGCATGAGCCTGACGAGGCCCGCGACGGCCAGCCGCCGGCCGAACCCCCGGCGGCCGGCAGGCGACCGGCTGGCCTCCAGGTAGGCGCCGACGCAGCCGTCCCGGACCTCCTGGCCCAGATCGACGTAGGGGTCCAGGACGAGGCTGGCCAGGTCGTAGAGGGGCGGGCCGAGCCTGGCCCCCTGCCAGTCGATTACCCGGGGGCCGCCCCTGGCCAGCATGACGTTGCGGCTCTGGAAGTCCCGGTGGATGAGGACGGGGGCCTGGCCCGGGGAGCCGGCGGCCTGGCACAGCCTCCCGGCCTCGGCCGAGAGGCCCGGGGACAAAAAGCCCGACAGGCCCATCAGGCCCAGGCCGGAGACGAAATAGTCCCACTCGTGCCTTCTCGCGAAGCCTGGCCCATAGGGCTGGTTCAGCCGGCAGGCCTCCCCCACGCCGGCCCTGGCCCGGTCGTGCCAGTCGGCCAGGACGGCGGCCACGTGGCGGTAGGCGGAAAGGAGCCTTCCCGCGTCGGCCCCCGCCCGGCCAAGGCCGTCGAGGCGATCGCTTCCCAAATCCTCAAGCGCGAAGAGGCCCAGGCCGAGATCGTGGGCGAATATCCTGGGCAAGGGATGGCCATTGGCCAGGAGCTTCTGGCCCAGCCTGAGCCAGCGTATGTTCTCGGCCAGGTCAGGGCCGGCCATCACCAGGACGCTCCCGGACTTGCCCGCCAGGCGCCAGTAGCGCCTGGGGGAGGCGTCCGAGGCGAGGGGCTCGGCGAGCCAGTCCCCCCCGACGCCCAGCCGTTCCCTGGCCCAGGACAGGGCCCTGCGCCCGGCCTCCATTCCGACGCCCATCGATGATCCTTCCCGCGGCCCCCCGGCCTGGCCCTGATGGGCCAAAAAACCAATACCTTGAAGCCAAAGGGCCCAAATTCAGTTACGCCGGATTCCATTGTATAGGAAATCGGCCTGTCCGTCCAGGGCAAGACGGCCTGGGGGGGAATAACAAATGGGCCCGGAAATTCGGATGGCTGGGCATGACGCCCGAGCCATGGCCCATGGCGCTGGAAAGCCATATGTGGATTGAGGGCTCATATTGTGGTTGTGTGGGATTCTGAGAATTGATAGATGCTTAATATAAATCTAATTATAATTTATTTATATAAGTATTTTATATTATTTTGATTGATTTATTTTTATACTCGTAGCATTAAGTATATATGATGAATCTAAATTAACATTAAATATAGTATTACATGGTCTAGTGAATGCCTCATGGTCTGGGGCCTCCCTTTGTCTTCTTCGGAGATTTATCCGAAAGTTTACTCTTATCGGTCTTGACAGATTTCTCCTTCATCTGGCCCTTTGACCCTTTCTTCGGTAGTTTTTTTATGGGAGACCCGAATTCGAGCCTCTCAGTCATTCCGTCCTTGAAGAAGACGCAGGCGGCGACGTTTCTCGTGTCCTCGGCCACGGCCAGCGACATGAGGATGGGGGGGCTGGCGTAGCGGCCGGCGTAGCCGAGCTCGACGATCTGCCGCATGGCGCTCTGGGCGGCGGTCCCGGCCTGGGAGGACTTCCCGACGACCTTCATCTCGATGACGTAGGCCAGACCCTTGTGCTCTATGGCCAGATCGCTTCGGCCCAGGCTGGAATGGATCTCGGGGGTGGCCCTCAGGCCCGCGCCCAGCAGGAAGGAATGCAGGTTCGACCGATAGAAGCTCTCGTTCAGCTTTATGCGGATTTCTTTTCCTTGGCCGCTATTATCTATGAGATCGTCCATGATGGAGAAAGCCTCCTCATGCTTGTTTCTATCCATGGCCCGTATTATTCTCTTCGTCATTCCCAAAACCGCACTACGTCCAAGAGCCGGTTCCATGAGGCGCGTCACCTCGGCCTTTTGGTCATTGGCCAGGGCTATGAACATGGAAAGGCGTTTGGCGGCCGCATGATCGTCATAGGCCAAGTTGGAGTAAAGAATCATGATGTCGTCCACGATCGCCGGGACATCCCCAGCGGCGACATGTTCCTCAAGCCTTATGGAGGCCTGGCCCGCCTCGACCGTCGAGGAGAACAGGTTGTCGATGAACAGCCGCGACATGGACGACAGCACCTCGAAGTTGGGATAGTCGAGCGCATAGGACGAGTCGGTCTTTTTTCGCAGGGTCAGATAGCCGGCCTGGTAAAGGAACCCGTGGGCCGGGGTCTTCTCTATTTCCCCCGGGGAACGGGCGAAATCCTTTTCCACCGGCAAGTCCTTGAACTGGTCGACCGTGAGTCCCTTGTCCCTCAGCATCTCCCTCAGGAGGGTGTTGGACCCGGATTCCATCCAATAATTGTTGAACTCCATGTCCCCAAAGAAGTGCATGGTGGAGAAGGGATTGTACAGCCGGGTCTCCCCGTCAAAGGAAAAACCGTCATAATAGTCCCTTATCTTGTCCAGCAGGACGTTCTCCCCCAGGTCCAGCGAGTCGGCCGTCCTCCTGACGAATGGCTTGAAATATCTTTCCAGCTCCTCCTGCGTGAAACCAACGATGGCGGCAAACTCGGGCAAAAGGGAAATATCCGTTATATTGTTCAACGTGGAGAACACGCCCATGCGGGAAAACTTGGTGACCCCGGTGATGAAGACGAGTTCCAGATGTTCATCCGCGGATTTGATCTTGCCGTAGAAATCGGACATGACGGACCGGGTGTCCCTTAGCAGATCCGCGATCCCGGACAATCCTGGATCCTGGATGACCTTTATCACCGGCGCGTCGTACTCGTCAATCAGAAGGACGACTTTTTGCGAGCAACTCTCATTGATGTCCCTTATCAGGCTCAAAAAAAGATCGGCCGAGTCAACCCCTTGCGGGGAAACGTCATGGCGTTTGGCGTTTACCAGAAGTTCTTTTGTGATTTTCGCTTCCAGCTTTGTTTTGCTGTC
>JAISEK010000022.1 GCA_031264145.1 Deltaproteobacteria bacterium | reverse complement strand
GACGAAATCAGGATCCTTTACGGCCAACATTCCGAGGCCACGGGCCAAGTTTTCGACGACTCGGCCCTGGAGCGGGCCTGGGACTGGTCGGAGGGCCAGCCCTGGCTCGTCAACGCCCTCGCCGACGAGATTGTCTCGGGCCAGCTCAAGGACGACTATCGGCCGGACATCACGGGAGGCCATTTCGACCAGGCGGCGGCGACCTTAATACAGGAAAGGAGCACACACATAGGTTCCCTTCTGGTACGCCTCAAGGAGCCAAGGGTCATAAAGGTCATGGACGCTGTGTTTGCGGGCCTCAAAAGCGCAGTCTCAATAAACAGCGATGATCGGCAATTCTGCCTCGATCTTGGGCTGTTGGCAAAAAAAGAGGACAATACCCTTAGACCGGCCAACAAGATATACGAGGAGGTCATGTCGAGGACTTTGACCGATGAAATACAGCATGCCCTTGACACTGAGGATGTTGAGGAAAAAAAATGGACAGATGGCCATGTTTTGTTCATGTCGGAGCTATTGAAAGAATTCCAGAAATTCTGGCGTCAAGGCTCCGGTTCCTTTCCCTTCAGACACAAGGACTTTGCCGCATTCAAATATGACGAGGCGACCTATTCCTTCATGCTGTTGGCTTACCTGCAAAAAGTGGTCAACAGCGGCGGCCAGGTTTACCGAGAGTACGCCGAGGGTCGCGGGGCTGTCGGCATTGGCATCAAATACGGTGGGCACGAATACCTGGTTGAGGTGAAGCTGAAGGGCGAGAAAACGCTTGGCGACTGGCAAAGACAGCTGGCCGGATATCTTGACGCGGCGGGCCAAAAGGAGGGCTGGCTGGTGATTTTCGACCGTGACCAGAATAAGGCCTGGGAGGAAAAGATATATTGGGAGGACACGCTGTTCCTTGACAAGGTCATGCATCTTGTCGGCTGTTGACGGCGAGATCCCGGATTTGTCTCCGCCGTGGCTGGGACCATCGGTCATGGCCTGGCGGCGGGCCACGTTGGGCCCAGAAACCACGGCGATGGACAGGGGCTGGATCGGGCCATGGCCGGACGACCCTCAAGGGATCGTCCCGCCATGGCCATGGAGACGGCTACCGTTTCCCTGCCCGCTGCCGGCGGCTGGGCCGCCAAAAGACCCAGGTCCGCCTCGGCCCGGACCGTCCAGGCCACGGGAACGGCGGCAGACCGCCCTGGGGTGCCCTGGTGGGCTGGGATCTTCTCGGATCGCCAACCAAGACGGGGCCCGCCACTGGGGTGGACGGGCCATTTCGCCCCGGTCATCGCGGCCAGGGCGGGGAGCAGGGAAGGCCGGGCCTTTGGGGCCTCCGGGCAGGGACTCAAGGTGGAATCCAGCGGACAGGAAAATAACCAGGGACAGGTCCCACAGTCTCCCCATGATCCCGAGGCGCCGGCCCCGATCCATCGTTTCGGGGACATAGGGACGGCCTTCGAGCCGGCCTGGAGTCTCATCGGGGAGGGCCGGCTCCCGGTCTGGGGATCCGTCCTGGCCGAGAGCCAGAGCCGGGGCCGGGGCCGGGGAGGGAAGCCCTGGGTCTCGCCCAGGGGCCATGTCTACGCCGCCCTGCGGCTGCCACCCGGGGCCCCGCTCGACGGCCCGATTGCCTCCATCGGCCTGGCCCTTCTGGCCAGCCTGGCCCTGGGGGAGCTTTTCGGCCTGGAGATCGGGATCAAGTGGCCCAACGACCTCATCCTCGGCCAGGGCAAGGTCGGGGGCCTGCTCCTGGAGGCCAGGAGAGGGGCCCTGGTGGCCGGGATCGGCCTCAACCTGGGCGTCCCGCCCCCAGGGGCCCGGGAGGAGGGCTCCCTGGCCCCGCCGGCCGGGGCCCTGCCGGTGGACCTGGGCCCAGGGGAGCTGTGGCCCAGGCTGGCCCGGCAAATGCGGATATGCTATAATCAAAGGTTCGTGGGTCCCGATGGCCCGGTGCTCGGGCCCCCTGGATTGGCCGATCTGGCCACGGCCCGTCTTCTGGGCCTGGGCCGGGAGGTCTCCGTCCACTCGCCCTCCTCCGTGCCCCCCTTTCCCGGCCAGGTCCTTTCCGGGCGCCTGGCCGGCCTGGACCCCTCCGGGGCGCTGCTGATAGAGGCCGGCCAGGGCCGCATGGCCGTCTGGTCCGGCACGTTGGTCCTGGGTCGTTAAGATTTTTTTATGACAGACAACAACAATTTCGACGAGATCCTCTCCAGAATCAAGGGGCAGCCAATCCTGGTGGCCAACCGGGGCATCCCGGCCCGGCGCATCTGCCGGGCCATACGGGACAGGTTCGAGGCCATCGCGGTCATGACGGCCACGGAGGTCGACAAGACCGCCCCGGCGGCCGCCTCGGCCCAGGAGCTGCTGCTCCTGGGGCCAGATCCGGCCGCCTACCTTGACCTGGAGCACATCATCGCCCTGGCCAGGCGCCGCGGCATCAGGGCCATCCACCCCGGCTGGGGCTTCGCCTCCGAGGACGAGCGCTTCCCCCAGCTGTGCGAGGAGGCCGGCATCATCTTCATCGGCTCGACCGCCCAGTCGATGAAGCTCCTGGGCAACAAGGTCCAGGTCAGGCGGCTGGCCCGCCGGCTGGGCATCCCCACGGTGCCCGGCTCCGACGGGGCCGTCGACGTCGACGAGGCCAGGCGGATAGTCCAGGAGGTGGGCCTGCCGGTGATGCTCAAGGCCGAGGGCGGCGGCGGCGGCAGGGGCATCATCGAGGTCGAGAACCTCTCGGCCCTGGAGGACGCCTTCGCCAAGGCCTCGACCATGGCCCAGGCCTCCTTCAACAACCCCAGGCTGTACGTGGAGAAGAGGCTGGACCAGGTCCGCCACATCGAGATCCAGGTCATCGCCGACCAGCACGGCAACGTCTTCGCCTTCGACGAGCGCGACTGCAGCATCCAGCGCAACCACCAGAAGCTGATCGAGATCACCCCCAGCCCCTGGCCCGGGCTGACCGGCGACCTGAGGAGAAGGCTGAAGGAGTACGCGAGGGAGCTGGTCAGGGAGGTCGGCTACTACTCCCTCTGCACGGTCGAGTTCCTGGTGACCAGCGAGGGCCAGCCCTACTTGATCGAGGTCAACACCAGGCTCCAGGTCGAGCACGGCATCACCGAGACCCGCTACGGCATCGACCTGGTTGAGGAGCAGATAGCCGTGGCCTTCGGCAGCCAGCTCCGGGTCGACGAGGGGAGGAACCTGCCCTCCCAGGTGGCCATGCAGGTCCGCATCAACCTCGAGGACCCCCAGTACGACTTCACCCCCAACGCCGGGCTGATCACCCGCTACGTATCCCCTGGCGGCCCGGGCGTCAGGCTGGACTCGAACCTCTCCGCCGGCTACGACTTCCCCTCCAACTACGACTCGGCCGGGGCCCTCCTGATAGCCTACGGCCAGGACTGGCCCAAGGTCCTGGGCATCATGGACCGGGCCCTGGGCGAGTACACCATCGGCGGCCTGAAGACGACCATCCCCTTCTTCGGCAGCCTCCTGAGGCACCCCGACTTCAGGTCGGCCAACTTCACGACCGGCTTCCTGGCCCAGAACCCGGCCCTGATGCGCTACTCGGACCTCAAGCCCGAGGCCGAGAGGCTGGGGAGCCTGGTGGCCGAGATCTCGGCCCACGGCTACAACCCCTTCGTCCAGCTGGGCCGCTACCGGACGGTCCAGAGCCCCAGGCTCGACAGGTTCAACCCGGTCCTCCCGAGGCAGGACAGGGAGACCAACAGCCGCCCGTCCCCGTACCCCAGGGGCGACCGCCGGGCCCTCCTGGACTTCCTGAGGGACACCCCCGGCGTCCACTTCACCGACACCACCTGCCGGGACATGACCCAGTCCAACAGCGGCAACCGCTTCCGCCTGGCCGAGGACGCCCTGGTCGGCCCCTACCTCGACAACGCCGGGCTGTTCTCCATGGAGACCGGGGGCGGGGCCCACTTCCACGTGGCCATGATGGCCAACATGACCTACCCCTTCTCGGAGGCCAGGGCCTGGAACGAGTTCGCCCCCAAGACCCTCAAGCAGATCCTGGTCCGCTCCACCAACATGCTGGGCTACAAGCCCCAGCCGGCCCAGCTGATGGAGCTGACCGGGGAGATGATCTGCCAGCACTTCCAGGTGGTCAGGTGCTTCGACTTCCTGAACCACGCCGAGAACATGGCCCCCCTGGCCAGGGTCATCCTGGGCCGCCCGGAGGTGCTCTTCGAGCCCTCGATCTCCCTCTCCTGGGGCGAGGGCTTCACCGTCGGGCACTACGTCGGGGTGGCCGAGTCCATCCTGGCCATGTGCGCCCGGGCCTCGGGCCTGGACCAGTCCGCCGTCCCCCGGGTGGTGGCCCTGGGCCTCAAGGACATGGCCGGGGTCTGCCCGCCGAGGTTCATGGAGGCCCTGGTCAAGGCCCTCCTGGGGCGCTGGCCGGACCTCGTCCTCCACTACCACCGCCACTACACCGACGGCCTCTTCGTCCCCTCCGTGGGGGCCGCGGCCAGGGCCGGCTGCCGGCTGGTCGACGTCGCCCTGGGGGCCTCGGTCCGGAGCTACGGCCAGGGCGACGTCCTGTCCACGGCCGCCTACATCGAGGAGGAGCTGGGCCTGCCAGTCCATCTCGACCGGGACGTCATCAGGTCGGCCAACTTCGTCCTCAAGCAGATAATGCCCTACTACGACCGCTACGCCCCGACCTTCTTCAACGGCATCGACCACGACGTGGTCAGGCACGGCATGCCCGGCGGGGCCACCTCCTCCTCCCAGGAGGGGGCCATGAAGCAGGGCTACATCCAGTTCCTGCCCCAGATGCTCAGCTACCTGGCCGGGGTCAGGCGGATAGTCAGGTACCACGACGTCACCCCCGGCTCCCAGATAACCTGGAACACGGCCTTCCTGGCCGTCAGCCAGGCCTTCAGGCGCGGGGGGCCCACGGAGGTCGCCAGGCTCCTGGAGGTCCTCGAGCGGGTCAACTCCACCCCGGAGGGCCAGGTCGGCCCGGACCTGGCCCAGGAACGGCTCATCGTCTACCGCGACTGCAACGACGCCTTCCGGGATCTCCTCCTGGGCCGCTTCGGGCCGCTGCCGCTGGGCTTCCCGCCAGACTGGGTCTACCAGAGCGCCTTCGGCGACGACTGGGAGTCCGCCGTCCGGGAACGCCGCAGCGAGTCGCCATTGAACTACCTCCAGGACCCGGATCTCAGGAGCGAGCGGGCCATCCTGGTCGACCTCATCCGCCGGGAGCCGACGGAGGAGGAATTCGTCATGTACCTGAACCAGCCGGCCGACGCCCTGAAGACCATCCGCTTCAGGGACAGGTTCGGGAACCCCAACAACCTGCCGCTGGACATCTGGTTCGAGGGCCTCAGGACGGACGAGCACTCCACCTTCACCGACACCAAGGGCAAGCCCCACCAGTTCACCCTCCTGAACATCCAGCCCCAGGACCAGAAGGGCCAGGTGGCCGTGAGGTACCTCCTGGACTCGGAGATCATGGTCCACGCCGCCCAGGTGGGCGCCCCGGTCCCCGACTCGATAGCCGCCAACCCGGGCACCAGCGCCCCCTCGCCGGCCGATCCCTTCCTGGTGGCCGCCCCCATGAACGGCGACCTGTGGGTCATGTACGTCAAGGAGGGCGACCTGGTGGCCCCCGGCCAGGAGCTCTTCAACATCTCCATCATGAAGCAGGAAAAGGCCGTGCCCTCCAAGGTCTCGGCCATGGTCAGGAAAATCCACAAGACGGCCGACTTCAGGCACACCAAGCAGATGGTCCCGGTCTCGGCCGGGGAGCTCATAGTCGAGCTCTGCCCGGTCCCGGCCCGCTGCCAGAAATGCCAGGAGGCCCTGCCCGTCCCGGGCCTGAGGTTCTGCCCCCACTGCGGGACCCTCCTCGACCAGGAAGCCGAGCCGGCCAAGACGGCCTCCTGAGAGATTCCCCAGGCCCCGTTGGCCTGCCCGGAAGCCCGGAGGCACCCCGCGAGCGGTCCCCTGCGCACAGGGACCGCTTTTTTTCTTGCCTGGGCAGAGGGGGGGAAATGCCACCCGCCCGCCCTCTGGCGGCCAGGGGGCTTGAAATTGACCCTATCTCGGTAGTAAAGTGGCTTAAATTAAGCGAATGAGGCTCAAGGCCGACCAGGAGAGTCTGTTGGCCTGTAATGCCTTCTTGGCCAAAGAAATAGAACGGTATTGTTTAGTCCTGTCTTTATCCGTAAATATATATGACGCTGTTGCAATGATCATGATAGAATATGGACTTGTTCTGGAGGATTTAGAAACAATGCCAGGATCTCATTCCGGAGTATCATGCAGCTTTGAGTCGTCTTTCTCTCGTGTCCATTACGGACCACGGGAAAACAGCCAGGCCTGGCGCCAAGGGAAAAACGCTTTGGCGCCTGGCCATTTTTTATTTTGTTCATGGACCATGGAAGAGCATCAAGCCAGATAACAGAGGAGACCTCGATCCGTCAAGCGGTGAAAGTTCTGCCCTTTTGGCTGGAATAACTGACCTAAATGCCATGTTCAGGACAAAACTACTTAAAAAATCAGGTATTAAAATGATAAATATGATTTTAAATGCGGAACAATTGGTCCAAAAAGGAAATTTTAAAGAAGCTTATGATGCCTTTAACGATATTATCTCAAAAGACACGACCAACCTAAGAGCCCTTATGGGTTTTGGCGTAGTCTGCTTTAAGCTAACGAATTACCAGGAATCGATCTGTACCTTTAGAAAAATACTTGAGATCAAAGATAACCATATCGAGGCCCTGAAAAGCCTGGCCACTGTTTTGGCCGCTGAAAAACTATATGACGAATGCATGGTAGTTATCGATAAACTCTTGTCCGTAAAGAAAAGGGACCCTGAATCTTTGGCCTTCGCTGCTGGCGTGTTCAACGGCCTGGGAAAGACCGACCAGGCAATGGACAAAATCGAGTCGGCCTTGGAATTGACCCGCAATAACTACATAAAACAGGCAGAATTCACCGACATCAAGTCCATTATCATGGGGCTGCCAAAACCAAGCAAGATCAAGAATAAGCCAATCATAACCGTCTGTTGCGTTCCGGGCATGGATAATTTCATTCATGAGCTAATCAAGCTTTTGTCGCCATATGCCAAAATCTCTGCCTCAGTCTCGACCAATAGTGAAGACCACGTTAGAGCCATCAGGAACTCCAATACCGTTTGGCTTGAGTGGGGCAACCAACTGACTAAGTTCCTGCTGGACCAAAAGGCCCTTCTAAACAACAAGAAAGTCATCGTGAGGATTCATAATTACGAAGTGCATGACAATCTCGTTGATTCGCTGGATTTTACGGCCGCCACCGACATTGTATTCGTGGCTTCATACCTGCGGGATCTTTTTCTAAAGAAACACTTACCTACCATTTCCAATTGTAAAATACACGTCATCCATAATGGCATTGACACTAGGCGGTTCAAGTTCGTTCCCCGTACTGATTCCAAAAAGGACATTGCTTTTCTGGCATACATTTCCTACAAGAAAGATCCGATGGTCCTCTTGCATGCCTTTGCCTTCTTGGCCAAGCGTCACCCGGAGATAAGACTCCACATTGCCGGCATGTTTCAGGATAGGCGGTATGAGATTGGTATGCCCCATTTTATCCAACAAGCAGGATTGACCGAGAAAGTTCATTTCTATGGCCATATTAACAACGCCGATGAGTGGCTGACGGATAAGGATTTCATTTTCAGCTCAAGTTTACTGGAAAGCCAAGGCGTGGGCATCTTGGAGGCCATGAGCCGGGGTTGCCGGCCTTTGACCTATAACTTTCCTGGGGCCAGAGATCTTTACCTGCCAAACCAGCTTTGGACCACCTTTGACGATCTTGAGGACAGATTTTTGAATGGGCCCGAGCCAAAGGAGGTCAGTGATTTCGTGGCCAAATATTATACGAGGGCCAGGGAAGTTGGGAGTTGGCTTAAAATGATTTTAAACAATGAACAGGTAGAGGAAGAATTTGATTTTTCAAAGCAAATTATAGATGTTTAATTTGTAATAGATCAAATTTATAATTATTTAACTGATATTAAATAAAAAGACAGATATATCGACAAAAGTCTCTGCCTGTTGGGACTCATAGTCGCAGAACTCACCCAAGCTTTCTAGATCCTGAGAAGACTCATGCCCAAAATAAAGGAGGCCAGGTTCTCTATCCTTTTGTTTTTGCTGGATCTTCGCTCGAAAAATTGGTTGCCATTATGAGGAGTTCCCGCTTTCAAGACGCTACCATGTTTTTTGGAATAAATTCAGCTTTTTGTTCAACGTTATAGGATCAAAAAATTATTTAATTATCTTCTTATAAAACATTATTCTTATATATAACAACTAAGCCTACAAACAGCTATCAAGTGCAGTATTTTTAGATAATCATGCATTTGTGAGTTTGCTATCTCGCCTGGATATGCGTTGATCAAAAGTCATAAACCTGCCAGTTAAAAACCCCGATCGCCTGAGAGGCGATCGGGGTGGCGCAAATCATGGCCATTACGCAGGTTGGGAACCGGATCATTACCTGATGAGACTCAGGGCCAGCTGCGAGAGGCTGTTGGCCTGGGCCAGCATCGAGGTGGCGGCCTGGCTGAGCACGTTGTTCCTGGTGAACTCGGTCATCTCCAGGGCCACATCCACATCCGAGATGCGGCTCTCGGAGGCCTGGAGGTTCTCGGCCTGGATGGTCAGGTTGGTCATGGTGTTCTCCAGCCTGTTCTGGAGCGCGCCCAGGTCGGCCCTGATCTTGTCCTTCTTGTTGATGGCCTCGCTGATGGCGTCCAATGCCTCCTGGGCGGCCGACTGGGTACGTACCTCAGCCCCGGCCCAGTTGCCGTTGGCGGCATTCTGGATCTCCACGAAGCTGTCGCGGTTCATGCCGTTGATGATGGAGTCATCCAGGCCTGGCGTCACGATCTCGCCCCCGTTGGCTATCCAGATATCGCGCTGATCCCCCACGTCGCGGCCGATTAGGGTCACGTTCCAGACCTCGTTGCCTAGAGTCGCCCCGGTCTGGATGGGCTTCATGGAGGCCCAGTATTCCCCGCCAAGGGTAAAGGTCGTGCCCGCCCCGAGCATCTCGGCGTTGGCCACGTTTTCAAAATTGACGGCGTTCAGGCCCGCCCTGGAGTCAGAGTCGCTGCCGGCCACGTCGCAGGCCAACAGATCGTTGAAGTTGCCGCCTTCCTTGGTGAATATGTACACCATGTCGGCGCTTCGGCCGTTGGAGTCGACCTGTTGGACCATGGCCCAGAACTGACCGTTGGCATTGGCGTTGATGGCGGAGGCCAGGGCGGCGGCGGTAAACAGGGAGACGTCGGAGCCATTGGTGGCCACCTGGAAGATTTCCTTGCTGGAATCGATGACGCCCTCGACAATCTCGACTGACCCGTCGCCTTCGGCGTAAGTCATGTTCGCGGCAATGCCGAGGCCGTTTATGTCGGCGTTGGTGATGGACCTCGTCACGATCTGGGTGGTCAGGGCCGCCCCAAGCTCGGCGTTTATATCGGTGATGATGTCAGCAATCATGGCCGCGTCGGGACCTGTCAGATTGGTGTACTGTTTATCTCCGGAAATACCGGCAGCTGTTAAGTTACCCGCCATGGCGGTGTATGAATCGTCATAAGCTGTCACTTCCCTCCCAAACGGCGCCGATCTTATATTCTGCAGGGCGTCGGCGAACTTGGCATCGGCGTCCGTGGCGTCATCGCCGACATGGGAGACGGCCCGGGCCCCGGCCAATCCGCCTGCAAACTTGCCATTATAGGCAGTCTGAAAATCAGTCATAGCCTCGCCCCAAGTGTCGGTTCCGGGTTGGGCCATAAAAGTGAACTCGACAAAACCCAAACGGCCGGCCAAGGCTTCCGAGGATGTCCAAAGGGTGCCGTCCAGGTTGGTATATATCCCGGCGGACATGAGCACACCACCGGACGGTAATTTGGAGTTGTTGGCAGCAAGAAAAGCATTGTTAACGGTTGTCTGCAAAGAAGTGGCGGTTGCCGAGGTGTGGATCGTGGATGAGGAAAGATTGATGGTCACCTCGGTCATGCCGAATTTCGAGCCTATCGTCGCCGACTGTGTCCACAGACCCGTCGAGGCGCTCACGAAGACTCCGGTGTGGACATTATTCGCGTTGAACCATAAACCGTCGGCAGCGGTGTTGGCCATGTTGCCCGCGGCGGCTCTCGCCGACAAGGTCGCAGTTCCCAGTGCAGGGTCAGTCAGGGTCGTGAAGTAGGCTGGAGTTATCACATCCACGGCATCGCCGGCGGTATCGGTCACATTGAAGGCGTTGATGGTGGTCACATCGCCCAACCCCAAAAAGGCGGCGATGGAGGCCGATGTGGTCCAGCCGTTCGCGCAGCTGTAGATCGTCAAGGTGGTGCCGGGGGCAACCTGGCCGGAAGTGAAGCCCAGGGCCTTGACCAGGGCGCTGTTGACGACAGTAGCGGCAACTGAAGTCGCTATATAGGCGGAAACGTTGTCCAGCCTATACTCGGTAAAATTGAGGGTCTGGGCCAACGAGGCGGAATCCGTCCAGTATCCGAGAGTCGCGCTGCCATATATGCCGACCCCAAAGTCTTGGGCAGCCAGAGGGGCCCCGCCTTCCCTTATGCCGAGCCTATTCAATAGCGCGGCGTTGACCACTGTCGGGGAAGTTGCATTCAGAGCGTTGGTGTCCAAAACATTGCCCTGCAGCGCCTCCAGGGCGGCCTGCCTGAGAGCCGCGGCCCCGGCGGCTGTGTCAAGGCCGCCGGCGAGTTCTGTCTCCAGGGACAAGGGCGAGTTGGGGTTCAGCAGGGCCGCCAGGGCCCCGGTGGCCCAGTAACCGTTGGCCGTGACGAAATCTTCGCTTTCGAGGCTGAAGATATAGGAGCTGGTGAAACTCTCGCCACCCACGGCCACCCCCGAATTGCCCCAGTAATAGGCCTCATTGCCGATGCACACGGCCACCGTGCCGCCGGCGGAGACTGCCTGGTGCAGATCCGCGGCGTCCAGCTCGATGCCGACCCTGCTCTGGCTTCCTTTGTTGACCTTGTTTATCAGGTCCTGCAGACTGTCGCTTGAAGAAACCGTATATCTGCCGGCCAGATACCTGCCAGACAAAAGGGCGCTGTCGTTGTCTTCAGTCCAGTCCCAGTTGTAGCCGTAGCTGAAAGTTTGGCCACTTAGGAAACCGGCGGTGCCATTGATGGACGAATAGCCGGTGGTGCAGCAGCCCGGCCCGGCCAAAGGCCCGGATCCGGCGGCGCCCTGGCCCCAGATGTCGTTCTTGGCGTCGCCCCCGATCTGGAGGCCCGTGGAGCTGGTGGCCCTGGCGTCGCCGATGTTGACGAAGTAATAGTCCTCGGCGGGGTTGTTGCTGACGCCGAAGTGGATCTTGAGGCCCTGGCCGCCGTGCTGGTTGGTGACCGAGCCGTCGAGGAGCTTTATGCCGTTGAAGTTGGTGGCGTTGGCGATGCGGTCGATCTCGGCGGCCATGGCCTG